>NZ_JBYTAH010000011.1:0-133267 GCF_058787975.1 Cupriavidus sp. FW305-26 | reverse complement strand
CAGGTGGTGCGGGCGGATTTGCGGAAGCCGGGGAGGCAGGGGCGGCGTTAGGCGCTGGTTCGGCCTGAGGGGGTGGCGCAACCGGAGCGCTGCCCGCGCTCATGTCCTGCGGCACCGCAATCACCGTCTCCCCCCGATCCAGCGCCAGGCTGGACTCATCCGGGCCGACATCCACCGCGGCAGACGATGCCGCGCCGGCCGGCGGCGCGACCTCGGCCTCCGGCGTGGGCAGCGCCGGCCGACGCGGTGCCGGGCGCGGCGCCGGGGTCTCGCTGGCCTTGTCGCGCGTGAACAGCTGGCTGAACCAGCCGCGCAGCTGCGTTCCCAGCGATGCGAACAGGCTGGTCTCTTCGTGCTCGGCAAAGCGCGCGCGGCCGTCGACGATGCGCGAGCGCAGCGCGCGCTGGTAGAAGTCGCCCACCATCGGCAGCGCGCTGTGCGCGCCCTGGCCCCAGTAGTCGCTGCGCAGCGTGACGCGGCTGTCGTTGAAGCCGACCCAGGCGCCCGCCACCAGTTCCGGATGCATCAGGATGAACCAGCCGTCGGCATTGTCCTGGGTGGTGCCGGTCTTGCCGGCCACGTCGGCGCGGATGCCGAAGCGCGAGCGGATGCTGGCGCCGGTGCCGCGGTCGATCACGTCGCGCATCACGTCGAGCAGGGTTTGCGTGGTGGCGGCGGGCAGCGCGTGCTCGGCGCGCGCCGGCCGGAACACCTGCAGCACATTGCCCTGGCGGTCTTCAATGCGCGTCACCATGGTGGGCGCGATGTAGTCGCCGGCGTTGGCGATGGTGCCGTAGGCGGCCACCATCTCCTTGAGCGTGACCGGGCTGGTGCCCAGCGCCAGCGACGGCACCACGTCGAGCTGGCTGTCGCGCACGCCCATGTCGCGCGCCAGCCGCGCCACGCGCGTCGGCCCCACTTCGTGCATCAGCTGCGCGGTGATGGTGTTGCGCGAATAGACCAGGCCGTCGCGCAGCGTCATGGCGCGGCCGGTGGGGCGGCCTTCATCGGTGGGGCGCCAGACCTCGCCGCCGGCCAGGTCGATTTCCACCGGCTGGTCCACCAGCGTGTCGTCGGGGGTCTTGCCTTCTTCAAAGGCCGCGCCGTAGACAAAGGGCTTGAAGGTCGAGCCCGGCTGGCGGCGCGCCTGCTGCACGTGGTCGAACGCGTCCTGGGTGTAGTCGCGGCTGCCGACCCAGGCGCGGATCTCGCCGTTGCGCGGATCGATGGCCATGAAGCCCGCCTGGATGCGCGTCTTCTGCTGGTGCAGCGCGCGCATGAAGGCATGGTCGGACATCAGATGGCGCAGCGCCTCTTCCGGCGCGGTGCCGGCGGCGATGGCGGCACGGTACTCCGGGGTTTCGCGCACGAAGGCCTGCACCAGCGGCAGGTTGGCGGCCCAGCCCGCGCGCGGCGCCCAGGCCGCGTTGGCGATGGCCTGCAGCCGGTTGCCCTGCTGCACCACGCCCTGCGTGGCCATGGCCTGCAGGCGGGCGTCGATGGTGGTATGCACCACCAGGCCGTCGGCGTAGATGTCGTAGCCATTGCGGTCGGCCCAGCCGATCAGCCACTTGCGCAGCTGCTGCGCGAAATGTGGCGCGGGGCCTGGCGGCTCGGTCTGGCGCTCGAAGTCGATGCGCAGCGGGCGCTTCTTCAGCTGCTCGTAGCGCGCCGCATCCAGCTTGCCGCGCTTGACCATCTGGCCCAGCACGATATTGCGCCGGTCGAGCGCGCGCTCGGGGTTGAGCACCGGGTTGTAGTAGCTGTTGCCCTTGAGCATGCCGATCAGCGTGGCGCTCTGCAGCACGTCGAGCGAGCGCGCCGGGCGGTCGAAGTAGGTGCGCGCCGCCATCTCGATGCCGAACGCGTTGTACAGGAACGGCACGGTGTTGAGATAGGTCTCGAGGATCTCGTCCTTGGTATAGAGCGCCTCGATCTTCAGCGCGGTGATGGCTTCCTTGAGCTTGCGCGTCAGCGTGGGCGCGCGGCCGATTTCATCGGGATAGAGGTTGCGGGCCAGCTGCTGGGTGATGGTGGACCCGCCCTGGCGGTCGCCGGAGAAGGTATGCACCGCGGCCGAGGCCAGCCTGCGCCAATCCAGCCCGTGGTGCTGGTAGAAGCGGTGGTCTTCGGTGGAGATCAGCGCAGCCACCACATTGGGTGAAATCTGCGACAGCGGCACCCAGTCGCGGTTGGCCCACTTGAACACCGCCAGCTCCTTGCCGTCGGCGGACAGCACCTGGGCCGGCTGCTCGGACTTGGCCTTGCGGATATCGCTGATGCCCGGCGTGAACGGGATCAGGACCAGCACATAGAGCAGGAGGGCCGCCGGGATGGCGGCCAGGCCCACCAGCACGCCGCGCCGCGTGGGGCGCAGCGACCCGGGCCGGGTCAGGCCGGCGCGTGCAAGGCGCGCGGCCATGCCTGACAGGCGTTGCTGGAGGGGGGCAGGCAATGAAGCCTGCAGCGAGGCGAGCAGCGGGGCAAGCCGGGTCTTGATCTCAGCCAGCCTCATGAGGCGAAGCGGTCGAGGCACAGGCACATGGCGGCACGGGGCACTGGCATTACCGTCGTCGGAAAAGCATGCATCGTACCAAAACGTTCCCCTTGGTTACAGGGAAAACCCCCATTTGGGGCTATCCGTCACTTCCTGCTACGAAGCATGGGTCACAAAGGTTACATATTGCGCCGCGACAATGCCGAGGCCGCAACTTGTGCGGACGATGCGCCGTTGCCGGGTTGCCCGGCTGGACCTGGTTGGCCTTGCCGACCCGGCCTGGGTCCGGCGCGGTGTCGTGCCTCAAACAGAACACAGAGAAATTACAGTGAAGAAAGCTCTCCTTGCAATGACGGCAGCAGCGGCCGCGTCGGCCGTATCCGGGGTGGCGTCGGCCCAGTCCGCGTCGAACGTGACGCTCTACGGCATCGTCGATGCCGGCGTCGAAGTGATCAGCCACGTGCCGGGCAGCAACGGCGCCCAGGGTACGGCAACGCGCCTGAACTCTAGCAACCTGTCCGGCTCGCGCTGGGGCCTGCGCGGCACCGAAGACCTGGGCGGCGGCCTGAAGGGTATCTTCGTGCTGGAGAGCGGGTTCGACATCGATACCGGCACCTCGGGCCAGGGCAACCGCCTGTTCGGCCGCCAGGCCTACGTCGGCCTGCAGGGCGGCTGGGGCGCGGTCACGCTGGGCCGCCAGCAGAACGCGCTGTACGACCTGTTCGGCGCCTTCGACCCGATGGGCGTGGGCCCGCGCTACTCGCTGAACAGCGTTGACTCGGCCTTCAATGGCCGCGCCGACAACGCTATCAAGTACACCGGCAAGTTCGGCGGCCTGACCGCCACCGGCTTCTACAGCTTCGGTCGCGACAACAACGGCGAAGTCCCGGGCGAGCCCAAGGTCGCGCGCAACTTCGGCGGCGGCCTGTCGTACGCCGCGGGCGGCTTCTCGGTCGGCGCTGCCTACGACCAGTACCAGGGCGCCACCGTGGCGTTGCAGGACCGTGCCGCCAAGCGCGCCGCGGTGGGTACGGCCTATGCCTTTGGCGGCGCCAAGGTGTTTGCCGGCTACCGCTGGCTGAAGGACGACGGCGTGTCGAGCGCCAGCGCCATTTCGACCCGCAGCAACGTGTACTGGGCTGGCGCGCAGTACCGCTTCACGCCTGCCTTCCAGCTGACCGGCGCGGCCTACTACAACGACACCCGCAATAGCGATGCGGATCCGTGGATGTTCGTGCTGTCGGCGGACTACTCGCTGTCCAAGCGTACGGATGTGTACCTGAATGTTGGGTACTCGAAGAACAAGTCGGGTTCGGCGCTGGGCCTGAATGGTGTTGGCACGGTGGTGGCTGGTGAGAACCAGACCGGTGCTACCGTTGGCCTGCGTCATCGCTTCTGAGCGTAACTGCCTGATGCCCGCCTGGCAGGTTGTGATGCCTGCATGGGCGGGCGCTTGACTGTCATATCGACACCTGCGGCTGGTATTGCGGGGGGTCGTTGGGCCGGTTGATTTGATCGGCCTCTTTTTCTCTGGTCTTCGCCCTTTGGTTGCGGGGTGTTCTTGTTGTTGCCAAGCGCGACATCGCGACATCCGGCGGCATGGCGATGACTACCGATACCCCGCCGCCCCGATAAACTGCCCAAACCTCTCACACCAAATCACCACCGCCCCATACCGTGCCGGATCCACGCCAGCCGGCAACGCCACGGTGAAGTTGCCAAAGGTCTTCAGCTCACCAACCTGCAGCGACCGGTCCTTGATCCGAAGGAAGGCCTCCTTGTTGTCGACAAACTCCGGCGCCAGGTAGATCCGATAGTCCGGCCCCGGCGCAACGCTGCCTTCAAAGGCAAGCGCCTGCGGCGAAACATGGAGCCGGCCGCTGGCCCAGTGCAGTGCGTCGCTACCCGCCAGGTCCTTGCGAAAGGTGCCGGTATAGCGCGCCTGTTGTGACACAGCCTGCACTTGCTCGGCACTGGCACCGGCCTGCTCCGTCAGGATCGGCAGGACATAGATGCCCGCGGCAAAGCCCACGGCCAGCGCGGCAAGGTGGGTCAGCACAAGGATGGCGGACTTGCGGAGCGGGTTGGGCGGCATGTTTTTCTCCCGAAGGCATGAGGATGCGGGTATGTCGGTGCCGGGGCCGGATCCTGACAGATCTGTGGTGCCTTAGCACATTCGCAACGGTTTCACCAATCCAACACACGGAAGTGGTTATGATTTGGTAGTCGCCTAGTCGAGAAGCTGCCTATGACCCTCCACGTCACGATCCGCACCATCCGTACCGGCACGCTGCAATCCGCCCGCTATCAGGCGCGGGTTTACCTCACCACCGATGCCGAAGCCCTGCCGTTGCTTGCAACGGACTGGAGCGAGCGCGAGGCCGAAGCCTTCCGTACCGCGCAGTTCTGGGCGCAGCGCCACGCCTATGTGGTGTCTAATCCACGCGCCGGGACTTTCTACGGAGTTTCGTGCCGGCGCTGAAGCCGGCCCGCGGTTGGCGCGGTGCCCCCGCGTTGTGGCTGGCGGCCATCCTGGCCCTGGCCGGCTGCACCGCCGAAAGCGTCGTCGGCGTCCTGTCGGGCGGCCGCGATGGCTTGTGGCGCAACGTGCAGCAGCGCTGCCTTGGCAGTACCGTGGCGGCTCATCCCGATTGCGCGCAAGTGGATCGGTCCCAGGGACTGGTGCTCTACAAGGACGCGATCGGCAAGTCGCATTACCTGGTGATCCCGGCACGGACGATGACCGGCATCGACGACGCCAGAGCCTGGGACGGCGCAGGCGCCAACCCCTGGGCCTTCGGCTGGGCCGCGCGCGGCATCGTTGGCCGCTCGCTTGGCAAGGCCGTGCCCGACGACATGCTGGGCCTCGCGATCAATTCCCGCGCCTCGCGCAGCCAGGACCAGCTGCATATCCATCTCGATTGCATCAGCTCGGCCGCGCGCGCCGTGGTCAATGGCGCGGCCGGGCCGATCGGCACCGGCTGGACCACGCTGCGGCTCGAGGACAAGCCGGTGCGCGCGATCTTTGTGCCAGCCAGCGCGCCGGTGCTGGCGGTCGACCCTTTCCAGCTCGTGCGTGACGGCACCAAGGGGGGCGCCGCCGCAGCGCCGCCGGACCGCGGCATCTTTGTCACCTATGTGCGGGAGCGGCAGGGCGGGGCAGGCTTTGTCGTGATCGACCAGCCCGTCGACAGCGCGGCCGGCAGCAACGGCCACGCCAGCGATTTCCTGGACCGGCGCTGCCGGCTGGCTGAAGGCCTGGCGAGCGCGGCGGGCTGATCGGCGGCCCGCCCGCCGGGCCTTACTGCGCACGGGCGCCCGAAGCCGCAGGCGTTGCAACGGGCTTCGCGGGCGTTCCGCCGGGCTTGGCGGGCGGAATGCCGGGTGTCGCCAGCGCGTCCAGCGCCTTGGCCGCCGCCAGATGCTGCGGGATCATCAGCCCTTCACGCGCCGTTGCCACGGCAATCTGCGCGCCCTGGGCGCTGCCGCGGGCGACAAAGTCGCGCCCGTGGCGGTAGACCAGCCGCGTCAGCTCGGCCACTTCGGTATCGGACAGGTCCGGCCCGGTCACCAGGATCGCCGCCGTGGCGATGGTGCGCACCGGCGTGTGCAGGCCGGGATAGGTGCCCGGCGCGATGGTGGCGCGGAAATAGCCCGCCTTCTGCCCGACCATCGCGGTGATGACCCGTTCGTCCAGCGGCAGCAGCCGCAGCGGCATTTCGCCGAGCGCGTCGCGGATGCTGTCGGCCGGCACGCCGATCACCTGGATCACCGCGTCGACCTGCTTCTGGCGCAGCGCCACCAGCCCGGTGCCCAGCCCAACTTCCTCGGCCTTGAAGTCCTTGTCGGTCAGGCCATGCGCAGCCAGCACGCGCAGCGCGGTCACGCGCGAGGCTGAGCCGCGCTCGCCCACGGCGATGCGCTTGCCGCGCAGCTCTGACACCGAGCGGGCGGGATCGGCGTCGCGCACCAGCACGTGCACGGGCTCGGGGTAGAGGCTGCCGATGGCGCGCAGCGAGGCTTGCGGGCCGTCGGCGGCAAACACGCCCTTGCCCTCGTAGGCTTCCAGCGCCGCATCGCCCTGCGCCAGCGCCACCGAGACCTTGCCGGCGCGCAGCAGCCGCAGGTTCTCTTCTCCGCCGTGCGTGACCAGCGGCATCGCGCGCACGCGTGCCCCGTCCACCAGCGCCTTCGCGAAGCGCAGGTACTGGCCGTGTTCGGCGCCGGCGGCAATGGCATAGCCCTCGTTGACCCGTGCCAGCCGCGCGCGGATGTTGGCGTGCGCGGTGGTCAGCTCCTGCTCGATCACGGCGCGCTGCGCCGGCGAGGCATCCTTCTGCACGGACTCGATCACCTTGCGCATCGCGTCCAGGATCGCCGCCGGGCCCCTTTGCGCATCGGTGGCGACGGTCGGGGCTTCAGCGGGGCGGTAGCCGGCCGGCAGCACGCCGACCCAGCGCTCGCCGTCGCGCCGGTACAGCGCCGTGCCATGCGCGCGGATGATGTCGCCGGCCTTGTTGCCGCCGCTGGTGATGCCGGTGATGCCGCGCGGGCCCGCGCCCAGCGCCGACACCAGCCCGGCCACGCCGGGCGAGTCCCAGGCGCCGAAGTCGTAGTCGCGCAGCAGTTTCAGTTCCGCATCGAAGTACACCACGCGGCGGGTTTCACCGGCCGGGGCCTTGGTGTCTGCCTGCGAGCCGCGCCGGTCCAGGCCGGCCAGTTCCACCGTGCCCGGCGGCAGCGCCTGCGCCAGCCGCTCGTTGATGCCGGCGCGGATGCCGTCGGCGGGCGGGCCGCCGCCGCAGCCTGCCAGCCAGGCGCTGGCCACCAAGGCAATGAGGAGGGTGAAGAGGGCGCGGCGCATGTCAGCCTCCGATCAGCGGCAACGCCAGCAGCATGGTCAGCACGAAGGCGTTCATCAGGTCGACGAAGAACGCGCCGGCCAGCGGCGTGATCAAATAGCTGGTGGGTGCCGGCCCGTAGCGGGACGTGATGGCGCGCATATTGGCCATGGCGGTGGCGGTCGACCCCATGTTGAAGCCGATAAAGGCGGCCGAGGTGACCGCAGCCTCGTAGTCGCCCCCCATGAAGCGGAAGCACACCAGCACCACATACAGGATGATGAAGACCACCTGCATGGCGATGATCAGCAGGAAGGGGCCGGCGGACAGCGCCACCTCGGCCAGGTCCAGCGCCATCATGGTCATCACAAGGAACAGCGACAGGCAGATATTGGTGATCAGGTCGGTGGCGCGGTCGTCAAAGCGCACGCCGGCAAAGGGCAGCAGGTTGCGGATGGCGATGCCGAGCATCATGCACCACAGGAAGCCGGGGATGGTGATGGCGCCGGTGGGCATCTGCGCGGCGATCCAGCGCCCGCCGATCACCGCGGCCAGGATGCCGGCCAGCGAGGCCAGCGCGCCCACGGTGGTGATGGGGGAAACCGCGGCGGCTTCTTCCTCGGTGTCGCCGGCCTCGCGCGCGGTCGAGCGCAGCTTGTAGCGCGAGATCAGGTACTGCGCCACCGGGCCGCCGATGATGCCGCCCACAATCAGGCCGATGGTGGCCACTGTCATCGACAGGTCCATCACCGCCTGCAGGTTGTTGACCTCGGCAAAGCGCTCGGCATAGGCGGCGCCGGTGCCGTGGCCGCCCACCAGCGTGATCGAGCCGCTCACCAGCCCGAAGATGGGATGCAGGTCCAGCGTCCTGGCCATGGCCACGCCCACCACGTTCTGCACCAGGATGTAGGGCAGCAGGATGATGAGGAAGATCACCAGCGCCTTGCCGCCGCGCCTGAGCATGCGCAGGTCGGCGCAGAGCCCGACGCCGCCGAAGAACATCAGCAGCAGCACCGGCTTCATGCCGGGATCGATCACCACGCGGAAGTTCGCTGCCGCCAGCGCCACCGAGGCGATGATCGCGAACAGCAGGCCGCCGGTGACAGGGTCGGGAATGTTGTAGCGCGACAGCACGCCGACGCTGCGGTTGACCAGCGTGCCGATCAGCAGCACCACGACGGCAGTCAGCAGCGAGCCCAGCAGGTCGAGGTTCATCGGGGGCGTCCTGGCGGAGAGGGTTGCGGGGGTACCTTGCCATCGGGCGCCGCTGGCCGTGCCGGGGGTGCACTGGCCGCCGGCAATGCCTGACGGGGAGCATGCATCACTACGGGTTGTAGACGCGCGGGTGGAATAAGGCAAGGAAAGGTTGGGGGTGGGGCGCAGCGACTACCGGGCCGTGAATGCCGATGCCGTGCTCCCTCTCCCGCTTGCGGGAGAGGGGAGCGAACCCTCGCTCAGCGCGCCCGCAACGCGTCCACGATATTCATTCGCGCCGCCCGCACCGCCGGCAGGAATCCGCCCGCCAGCCCCATCACCATCGAGAACGCCAGCGTCTGCAGCGCGATAGCCGGGGTCAGGATGAAGCGGAACGAGAGGTCCGCGAAGGTCTGGAAGTTGGTGGTCGAGAACGACGCGAACTGCATCAGCGTGGCGCACGCAAGGCCCGCGATGCCGCCCACCAGCCCCAGCAGCGCGGCTTCGATCAGGAAGGCGGTCAGCACATTGACGCGCTTGAAACCCAGCGCGCGCAGCGTGCCGATCTCCGCCACGCGGTTGGCCACCGAGGCGTACATGGTGATCATGGCGCCGATCATCGCCGCGACCGAAAAGATGGTGGACAGCGTGAAGCCGAGGATCTTGATAAAGCTGGACAGCGCCTTGGACTGGTCGCTGTAGAAGGCCTGCTCGCGCTTGGCCTCGTCGGCCAGCCGCGGGTCGACGTCGATATCGGCGCGAAAGCGGTCGAACAGCGCCGAATCCGCCAGCCGCACCACCATCGACGAATACGCATTGCGCCGGAACGACTGCATCAGCTGGTCCACGTCGCCCCAGATCTCGGAGTCGAAGCCGCTGCCGCCGGCGTCGAAGTGGCCGACCACGGTCCAGTCGCGCTGGGCAAAGCGCAGGTGCTCGCCGATCTGCACCCCGGCAAAGCCGCCGGCGATGCTGCTGCCGACGATGATCTCGGACGAGCCCGGCCGGAACATGCGTCCGGTCACCAGCCGCACCTGCGGGCGCAGGTCCATGCCCGGCGGCGAGATGCCGCGGATCACCACGTTGGACGGCTGCCCGGTGCTGGTCTTGGTAAGCGAGATCAGCACCACCGCCTCGCGCGAGGCCAGCGGCCGGCCAGCGCCGCTCATGGCCACGGCCGGGTGCATCTCCATGATGCTGGCTTGGTCGCGGTTGACCGAGCTCTGGATCTCGGTCTCGGCGCCCTTGCGGATCAGCACCACGTTGTTCTGCTCGCCGGTGGTGACCAGGGTCTTCTTCAGGCCGGCGTCCAGCATCAGCATGGTGGCAAAGACGAACACCACCAGCGCCAGCCCGCCCGCGGTCAGCGCGGTGGTCAGGCGCCTGGCCCACAGGTTGCGCGCGATATAGGTCAGCGGGATCGCCACATCAGCCTCCGCGCGCTAGCCGATGGCCCGCAGGCCCTCGACGATGCGCACGCGCGCAGCCTGCACCGCCGGCACGATGCCGGCAAAGACGCCCACCGCCAGCGCGCAGGCCGCCTGCAGCTGCATGGTCTGGGGCGACACGGTGAAGACCGGGAACACGCCGCCAACGGCCTGCTTGAAGACGCCTGCCACCGGCGGCGTCGCCAGCATGCCGAGCGCGCCGCCGGCCACGCAGATCGCCAGCGACTCGCCGAACACCAGCAGCGCCAGGAAGCCGGGGCCGAAGCCCAGCGCCTTGAGCGTGGCGTATTCCACGGTGCGCTCGCGTGCGCTCATCGCCATGGCATTGGCCATCACCGCCATGATGATCACGATCACCACGTAGGACACCACGCGGATCGCCGCGATGATCTGGTTGGACATGGCGACAAAGCCCAGCTGGAAGGCCTGCTCGGTCTCGGTCAGCGTCTCCGCCAGTGAATTGCGGAACACCGCATCGACATTGCGCGAGATCGCGGCGGTGTTGTCGGGGTTGTCCACGCCCAGCACAAAGACGCCGACCTGGTCGGCCTGGCGCGGGGTGCGCTTGCGCACGGTCTCGTTCAGGTATTCCCAGTGGAACACCATCTGGCGCGTGATGGTGCTCTCGTCGCGCCCCTCCATGATGCCGCGCACCACGAACTCCCAGGTGCCGGGGTAGATGGTGCCCTTGATCGGGACCACGTCGCCAAGCTTGAAGCCGAACTGGTCGGCCAGCTGGCGCCCGACCAGCGCGCCCTTGCGGTCGCGCTGGTAGTCGGCGCGCTGCTGGTCGGGCACGATGAATTCCGGATAGAGGTCGAGGTAGTTATCGGATACCGCGAACTGCGCGAAGAAGTTCTTGGGATCGCGGTAGACGCCGCCGAACCAGTTGGAGCGCGCCACCGAGGTCACGCCGTCGACGCCCCTGATGCGGCTTTCGTAGCTCAGCGGCAGCGGAAACACCAGCGAGATCGCATTGCGCGTGACCAGCCGCGCGCTGGATGCTGCAGACGCGCCCGCATACCAGGCATCGATCACCGTCTGCAGCAGCCCGAACGCCAGTACCGCGATCACCAGCCCGAACACCGTCAGCGTGGTGCGCAGCTTGTGCCGCAGCGCGTTGCGGGTGATCAGCTTGAGTGCGTACATGACGACTTAGGCAATCTCGCCACGGATCAACTCTCCCTTCTCCAGGTGCACCAGCGACCCGGCCGCGGCCGCGGCGTGGGCATCGTGCGTGACCATGATGATGGTCTTGCCGGCATCGGCATTGAGCCGCTGCATCATCGCCAGGATCTCGGCGGCGGAGGTGCGGTCGAGGTCGCCGGTGGGCTCGTCGGCGACGATCAGCGCGGGGTCGGTGATCAGCGCGCGCGCAATCGCCACGCGCTGCTGCTGGCCGCCCGACAGCTCCGACGGGTAGTGGCTCATGCGGTCGGCCAGGTTGACCATGTCCAGCACCAGTTCCACGCGCGCACGACGCTCCGCACGTGGCAGGCTGGTCAGCATCAGCGGCAGCTCCACGTTCTCGAACGCGGTCAGCACCGGCATCAGGTTATAGAACTGGAAGATAAAGCCGACATTGGCGGCGCGCCAGTCGGCCAGCTCGGCCTCCGGCAGCCGCGTGATGTCCAGCCCCGCCACGTGCAGCGTGCCGCTGTCGGGCCGGTCGATGCCGGCGATCAGGTTCAGCAGCGTGCTCTTGCCCGAGCCCGACGGTCCCATCAGCGCAACAAATTCGCCTTCGCCGATATCGAGCGAAATATCGGTCAGCACCGGCACGGTCTGCACGCCGCGCCGGTAGGATTTGGCGAGGTGGCTGATCTGCACCAGCGGTGCTGCGCTCATGTGGTCCTCTCTACGGCTTGGCCACGGTGATGCGGTCGCCGTCGCCGAGATTGTCGGCCGGCGACAGCACCAGCACGTCGCCGGGCTTGACGCCCTGCACGGCCACCAGTTCGCCCAGCTTGTCGCCGGTCTTGACCTGCACCTCATGCGCACGGCCGTCCTTCACCACATAGGCCAGCTCCCGGCCCTGGCGCGTGACCACGGCGGCGGGCTGCACCGCCACCACCGGCTGGCGGTCCTGCGCCGAGGCGGTGCGCGACAGGAAGGCGATCTTGGCGCTCATGTCCGGCAGCACGCGCGCATCGCGGTCGACAAAGCGCACCTTGACCAGCACGGTGGCCTTGGAGCGGTCCACCGTCGGCACGATGCGCGACACTTGCCCCGCCAGCCGCAATCCCGGCAGCGCATCCAGCAGCAGCTCGCACGGCTGGTTGGCGCGGATCTTGCCGATATTGGATTCGGCGACATCGGCTTCCACCTCCAGCGTCTCCATGTCGGCGATGGTCACGATCGCGCCCTTGGTGTCGGCGGCGGCAGAGAAGGGCGTGATGTTGTCGCCCACGTTGGCATGCTTGACCAGCACCACGCCATCGAAGGGCGCGCGCACCACGGTCTGCTCCACCGCGACCTCGGCCGCGCGGGCATTGGCCTGGGCCGAGGTGATCGCCGCGCGCGAACTGTTGACCGAGGCCCGCGCCTTGTCAAAGCGCGCCACGTCGGCGTCGTACTGGGTGCGCGAGATGGCGTTCGGCACGATCAGGATCTTCGAGCGGCGCAGGTTCACCTCGGCGTCCTTCAGCTCGGCCTGCTGCAGCGCCAGGTTGGCCTGCGCCACCTGGACCTGTGCCTGGGCCTGGGCGAACGAGGCGGCGACGTCCTTGCTCTCCAGCCGCGCGATGATCTCGTCCTTCTTCACGCGCGAGCCTTCCAGCACGCCCAGCCATTCCAGCCGGCCCTGCGCCTTGGACGCGACCGCCGCCTTGCGCTGCGGCACGACATAGCCGGTGGCATTGAGCACGGTGAAATTCTGCGTGGGATAGGCGGAGGTGACGGTGGCGGTCTGCACCGCCTGCGGCCCGGCCAGCTTCATGGCGATGCCGGCCAGGGCCAGCGCGGCCAGCGCGATCACTGCATAGCGCAGCCACCTGCGCCGGGGGCGGATGCCGGCGCCGGCCGCGGCGGCGCTCCGGTCGATTTTCAGCCTGGACAGGTCGTGGTCAGCCACTGCGCGCTTCCTCTCGCTGTGATGGGCGGGGCTCCCAGTATAGCGGCGAGTGAATGGGTGTCCATTGCTTGCGAGAGGGGAGCAAACCGCTGGCGTGCGGGGGGAGGTCAATGCTCGGCTTCCACCGCCAGCTTCAGCTTTGCCAGCGCAAAATCCCATTGCCGCCCGATCGCTTCCAGCGACCGGCGCGCGGCGTCGACCTGGCCGGGCTCGAACTGCCACAGGCGCTCGCGGCCGGCGCGGCTGTCGCGCACCAGCCCGGCCTGCGCCAGCACCTGCAGGTGCTTGGTGACCGCCTGGCGCGTCATGGCGCTGCCCGCGGTCAGCTGCGCGATCGACAGCGCGCCGCCCGCGCACAGCGCTGCCACCAGCCGCAGCCGGGTTTCGTCGCCAAGCGCGGCGAAGACGGTCGCCGCATCGCGCAGTTCGAGCGCGGGCGGGGTTTCAGGCTGCGCTGCTGACATGCTTGCGGATGTTTTCCATCTGCCCGTCCCAGCCGCCGCTGTTCATGCGGAAGGCTTCCATGCGGCGTTCGGGCGGGATCTGGTCGAAGCCGGATTCGACCACGGTCAGCAGCGTGCCGCCTTCGGCTTCCTTCAACTCGAACACCACCAGCGTGGGCGGTTCGGCCGAATAGTCGCGGCCGCGCTCCATTGGCGCCGGATGCCAGCGCCAGGACAGCAGCCTCGGTGGTTCCATGCGCTCGACCTCTACGTCGAACTTCAGGTATTCATAACCGGGATAGGTGATGCTGCCCACGGCACGCTGGCCTGGGGCGAAGGTCACGCCGTCGAATTTCACGCCAAACCAGCTGCCGAAGGTGTCGGCGTCGGCCAGTGCATGCCAGACGCGTTCGATGGGGGCGGCCAGCAGGATGCTGCGCTCGATGCGGTCGGTGGATGAAGCCATGTCCGGTCTCCTTGTTCAGGCATGAATGGGCAACGTTGTGGTTGCATGTTAGGAGACCGGACGGGGAAGCGCAACCGAAAGGTTGCGAATGGCCTCAGTATGGTCAGAGATCCAGCACCAGCCGCTGGCCCTTGCAGCGCGACACGCACAGCATCATCGTCTTCTGCGCAGCCTTTTCGGCATCCGACAGGTACTGGTCGCGGTGATCGGCCTGCCCTTCCAGGATGGTGGTCTCGCAGGAGCCGCAGATGCCTTCGCGGCACATGCAGTCCACCTTGATGCCCGCCTTCTCGATGGCGCGCAGCAGCGGCTCGTCGGCGCCGACCTGCAGCGTCAGCCCGCTTTTCTGCAGCACGGCCTCGAAGCCGCCGCCGGTGGCGTCGACCTCGTTGCGGAACTGCTCGAAGTGGATGCGGCCCGCGTCCCAGCCCGCGGCGCGCGCGGCGTTGACCACGGCGTCGTTCAGCGGCGCCGGGCCGCAGACATAGACGTGCGTGTCGGCAGGCTGCGCGGCGATCAGCGCGGCGAGGTCGAGCATGGTGCCGCTGTCGCTCTCGTACAGGTGAAGCTGGCCGGGCTGCAGCGTGGCGGGCAGCACGTCCAGGAAGGCGGTGGAACGGGCGTTGCGGAAGCAGTAGTGCAGTTCGAACGCCGCGCCGCGCGCGGCCAGCGCCTGGATATGCGTCATGAACGGCGTGATGCCGATGCCGCCGGCGATCAGCAGGTGGCGGCCGGCGCCGTGGTCCAGGCTGAACAGGTTGCCGGGCGCGCCGATATGCAGTTCGTCGCCTTCGCCGACCTGCTCGTGCATATAGCGCGAGCCGCCGCGCGAAGCCTCTTCCAGCCGCACTGCGATCTGGTAGTGGCCGGGCTCGCCCAGCGTGCTGGTCAGCGAATAGGCGTTGCGCAGCCGGCCGCCGTCCATATGGACGACCACGTGGCTGCCGCTGTCGAAGGCGGGCAGCGCGCCGCCGTCGCAGGGTTGCAGGGTGAAGCGCTTGATGCCGGCGGCCAGCGGCTCGACGCGGCCGACGCGCACGCGGAGCGTGTCAGTCATGGCGGTACCTCGGAATTCAGGGAAAGCAGGGAAATCGGGAAGGGGGGCAGGCCGGCACCGGGCCGGCCTGCCGGAGCCGTCAGGTGATCACCGTCAGCCTGGCAGCGATCCACACCACCAGCCCGCCGACGACCAGCGCCACGTAGGGCAGCACGCCGGCGCGCGCATTGGGCAGCTCCATGTCGCGGCGCATCGACTCGGGGAAGCGGCCCTTGTCCTGGATGTAGTGGCGGTACACGAACACCGGCACGATCAGCAGCGCGGCGATCAGGCCGTTGCGCAGCGTGTGCTCGCCCTGGAAGTTGGCGCCGGCGCCGACGAAGGCCAGGTCGAAGAAGCCGAAGAACGCGCCCAGTGCCAGCAGCCAGTTCTTGCACTTGTACGGGCGGGCCCAGTCCGGGCGGTCCATGCGGTGGATCCAGCCCGACTGCAGGTTCAGGAACACGAAGATCATGTAGCAGACGTTGCTGATCGACAGCACTGCCATGTAGTTCGACATCAGCAGCAGGAACAGGTTGAACACCAGGTCCGTCCACATCGCGCGCGTGGGCGAGCCGTGCTCGTTCACGTGCGAGAGGTAGCGCGGCAGCCAGCCGTCGACCGAGGCCTGGTACAGCGTGCGCGACGAACCCATCATCGAGGTCATCACGATCAGCAGGATCGCCAGCACCAGCATCACCACGATCACGTTGAACACCACCGCGCCGCCGCCGACGAACTTGGCCATGGCCGCGCCCACGCCGGAGCCGTCGACGATGGCCGGTTCCAGCATGCCCGACAGGCCCAGCGAGCCCTGGAAGGCGATCGGCACCGCGATGAACATGAACAGGCACAGCACGCCGGACCAGAAGATCGCCTTGAAGGTGTCCTTCTGCGGATCCTTGAACTCGCGGGTGTAGCAGACCGCGGTCTCGAAGCCGAAGGTCGACCAGCACGCCAGGAACATCGCGCCCATGGCGGTGCTGATGCCGGCGGCGTTCCAGCCGCCCAGCACCGGGGCGCCGGCGCCGTCATGGGTCAGCGGCAGCAGCGGCAGGAAGTTGGTGGACGGCATGTCGCCGGTGAACATCGGCACCAGCGCGATCAGCACCAGCGGCGTCAGCGAGGCAATGCCCAGGATGCGCTGCGTGGTGGCCGCGGCCGAGGCGCCGCTGTGCTGCAGCTTGAAGGTGACCAGCAGGAAGGCGGTGGCCAGGATGAAGGTGGAGTTCACCCGCAGCGTCAGGCCTTTGCTGACAAAGCCCAGGTCCACCAGTGTCAGTTGCCAGGTGTTGATGACCGAATCGGGCGGGAACAGCGCGCTCAGCATGTAGCCGGCGGCGAGGCTGGTGCCCAGCGCCAGCATCGGCGACCAGGCCACCCAGTTGCACCACACCGAGACCGGTGCGACAAACTTGCTGTAGCGCACCCAGCCGAGCGCGCCATACACCGAGGCGCCGCCGGATTTGTGCGGATACAGGCCCGAGATCTCGGCATAGACGAAGCACTGCGCAAAGCCGACCAGGATGGCGAGGATCCAGATCACCCAGGCCGGGTTGCCGATGGTGGCGGACACGCCGCCGATGGTGAAGAGCACGCCCGCGGGCACGCCGCTGGTGACCCAGAAGGCATCCTTCCAGGTCAGGGTGCGCTGCAGTTCATGCGATTGGGTTTGCTGCTGCGGTTGGGCGGGGGCGATCGGCGCCTGCGCGCCGATCGACAGCACGTCTTTCTGTGAATACACGATGTCTCCTTGCTTCCCGGGTTGCCGTTTATCTGGAGCTGCGCTCCGTCACGGTCTGCCGTCTGCGGTCTGGGTGGGTACGTTGCGGTACTGCCTGCCGGGGTTACGACGGTCGGGAATGTCTGGCGGGGATTCTGGGGGCGTTTCTCATCCTTGTCTCCTGTTGTCATCCCGGGGTTGCCATGCGGCCCGTTACGGGTCTCAGGCTTTCGGGTTTCTTGTCGATTCACTGCAGGTTAATTAGATTACCAATAGTGTTTCGGGGTGAGTATAGAAACGGCTGGGAGCCAAGGCAACGGAAGATTTGTATCGCCGTTGCCAAGCGTCCTGGCCGCCTCTTCGTTACTGCTGCACGGGCTGTCCCGGGCGCGGTCCGCCCAGCGTTTCCACCACCGCATGCCCCGCCCGCCGGTTGCGCCACCAGCCCAGCAGCGTCAGCCCCAGCCAGAAGCACTGGGTCAGGAACGACGCCAGGTTGAAGGCGCCGGTCAGCGAGATCAGGATGCAGCTCGGCCCGATCACGTTGAGGACGACGGCCAGCCTGCCGGTCGGGGATTTGTGCAGGACCTGCACGGCAAAATGCGCGGCAACGTAGGCGGCAACGCCGACAAGTCCGGTCGCGTCGGTAAGACCCAGGGAGGCCATGGTGGTAGGAAGCGGTAAAACAGCGGTTGAAGATTGCCGTCAGAACGTCTTGGTCACCGAGACCAGGAACGTGCTTTTCAGCGGGTTGGAAACGGACGGGTTGCCGGACGAATCCAGCGCCCCGGTGGTGTACTTGTCGTAGACGTCGGTACGCCCCCAGCCGCGGGTATAGGCGCCGGTCACGGTCCAGCTGCCCTCGAAGGCCTTGGACAGCGCCACGCGCACGTCGCGGAAGTTGTAGGCGGCAAAGTTGCGCACGCGCTCCTGGCCGTAGTGCAGCAGCAGCGTGACGCCGTGGCCCAGGTCGAAGGTGCCGTTGATATCCAGGTAGCCGGAGCCGCGGCTGTGCAGGTCATTGCCGGCGAGCAGCGAGGCGCTGTTGTAGCCGAAGTAGTCGGGCGTATAGGTCAGCCAGTACTTGACGTTGAACCACTTGTACGTCAGCGACGCGACGGCTTCGCCGTAGTTGTACTTGGTCTGCGCGTACTGCAGTTTCGCGCCCGGGTACAGGTAGTAGTAGACCTGCCCGGCATAGGTGAAGTCGCCAATGGTGCCGGTGTAGCCGGCATACAGATCCCATTCGACGGTGCCGCCCTCGATGAACTTGTCGCTGATGCTCGACATCCACGTGCCCGCGGAAAAGCCGCTCGGGTGGGCGTAGTCGATGCCGCCCTGCACCGCAGGCCTGCCCCAGGTCTGGCGGAAGCCGCGCGATACGTATTGCGATGTCAGGGTCAGGTTGGCGCTCAGCGGCGCTGGCGATGCGGCCTCGGCCGGCGGCACGGTCGCCGTGACCTGCGGCACCGGCGCCACGGCCAGCCTGGTTTCGGCCTCGGCACTGGTCTGCGCCTGCGCGCTCAGCGCCTGGCACAGCAGCAGGGGCAGGGCGCCTTGCAGGGCCCGTCTTGAATCAAAGCATTTGCGCAGCATGGAAGTCTCCTCCTTGCAGCCGGTCTGGGTTTGTTCTGGGTAGCCGGCTTTGTGGTGTGGGTGCGCGGCGCGCCGACCGGACGCACGCTGCCCGCCGGGGACCGAAGTCCCGGCAGCACATGCGTCGGTCAGGGGTTCTGGCGGGAAGCCCGCGCGCCGCGCCGCCTGGTCAGGCGGGCATCGGCATCGGCATTCGCGCAGTGGCTGGCGGATGCCGCGCCGCGTCTGCCTGCGCCCCGCCGCGCGCGGTGGCGGCCTTGTAGTAAGGCGCCGTCGAGCGTTGCAGCGGTGCGCGGCCGCGGATCACGTCGGCCAGCTTCTCGGCCATCATGATGGTGGGCGCGTTCAGGTTGCCGGTGATGATCTTCGGCATGATCGAGGCATCGACCACGCGCAGGCCAGACAGCCCGTGCACGCGGCCCTGGTTGTCGACCACCGCCATCGGGTCGGAAGCGTCGCCCATCTTGCAGGTGCAGGACGGGTGCAGCGCGGTCTCGGCATGCTCGCGCACGAAGGCGTCGATCTCGGCATCGCTCTGGATCATCATGCCGGGCTTGATCTCGCGGCCGCGGAACTGGTCCATCGCCTGCTGGCCGATGATCTCGCGCGTCAGGCGCACCGCGGCGCGGAACTCGCGCCAGTCGACGTCGTGCGCCATGTAGTTGAACAGCAGGCGCGGCTTCACGCGCGGGTCGCGGCTGGCCAGCTTGACAAAGCCGGTGCTGGGCGAGCGCATCGAGCCCACGTGGCACTGGAAGCCATGCGACTGCACCGGGTTGCTGCCGTCGTAGTTCATCGCCAGCGGGATGAAGTGGTACTGCAGGTTGGGCCAGGCAAAGTCATCGCTGCTGCGGATAAAGCCGCCCGCCTCGAAGTGGTTGGAGGCCGCGGTGCCGGTGCCGCGCAGGTACCATTCGATGCCAATCGCGGGCTTGTTCCACCACTTCAGCGCCGGGTACAGCGATACGGGCTTGGTGCATTCGTACTGCAGGTACATCTCGAGGTGGTCCTGCAGGTTCTCGCCGACGCCCTTCAGGTCTGCCACCGACTCGATGCCAAATGCGCGCAGCTCGTCCGCATTGCCCACGCCCGAGCGCAGCAGCAGTTGCGGCGAGGCGATCGCGCCGTTGCTGACGATCACTTCCCGGCGCGCACGCGCTTCGCGCACATGGTCGCCCTGGATGTACGAGACGCCGATGGCGCGCTGGCCGGAGAACAGGATGCGGTCCGCCAGCGCGCGCGTATGCACGGTCAGGTTGGGCCGGTCCTTGGCCTGGTCCAGATAGGCCAGCGAGGTGCTACAGCGGCGCCCGCGCGCGGTGGTGGTGCGGTCCATCGGGCCGAAGCCTTCCTGCTTGTAGCCGTTCAGGTCATCGGTCTGGCCATAGCCGGCCTGCTCGCCGGCCTTGATAAAGGCGCGGAACAGCGGGCTGATATCGGCCTTGGGCGTGGTCACGTGCAGCGGGCCGTTGCCGCCGTGGTAGTCGTTGGCGCCCTTGTCATAGGTCTCGGCCTTGCGGAAATAGGGCAGGCAGTCGGCGTAGCTCCAGTTCTCCAGCGAACGGTTTTCGGCCCAGCCGTCGTAGTCCATCGCGTTGCCGCGGATATAGACCATGCCGTTGATCAGCGACGAACCGCCCAGCCCCTTGCCGCGGCCCTGCGTCATGCGCCGGTTGTTCATATGCGGCTCGGGCTCGGTCACGTAGGCCCAGTTATAGGTGGTGCCCTGCAGCGGATACGCCAGCGCGGCCGGCATCTGGGTGCGCCAGTCCAGGCGCCAGTCGGGGCCGCCCGCTTCCAGCAGCAGCACCGAGACATCGGCATCCTCGGTCAGCCGCGCGGCCAGCACGCAGCCGGCCGAGCCCGCGCCGACGATGATGTAGTCGTACTCATGGATTGCCTGCATGGTGCAATCTCCTTGTTTGCTTGACGCCGTGCGTGGCGGGCCGGGGGAGGGCCTGCCGCGCGCGCGATTGCGAAGTCAGCTGCGCTCAGGCGCCGAACCAGCCCATCGCCTTGGGGGCCAGGTTGATATAGCTGTGCTTGAGTTCGGTGTACTCGTCCAGGCCGATGCGGGCCAGCTCGCGGCCGATGCCGCTCGCCTTGTAGCCGCCCCACGGCGCTTCCGGGAAGTACGGGTGGTAGTCGTTGACCCACACCGTGCCGAAGCGCAGCCCGCGCGACATCCGGTTGGCCTTGTCCAGGTCGCGGGTCCAGACCGCGCCGGCCAGGCCGTACGGGGTGTCGTTGGCGGCACGCAGCACCTCTTCCTCGGAGCGGAAGCGCTCGGCCGTGATCACCGGCCCGAAAATCTCCTCCTTCGCAATTTTCATGTCTGCCGTCACGTCGGCCAGCAGCGTCGGTTCCAGCCAGTAGCCCGTCTTGAAGACGTCGCCAGCCGGCCGCTTGCCGCCGTGGACCAGCCGTGCACCCTCGGCAATGCCGGCCTGCACCATGCCCAGGATCTTCTCGTGCTGTTGCGCCGACTGCACCGGGCCCATCTGGGTCTCGCCGTGGAAGCCGTTGCCGATCACGATGCGCGGCAGGCGCTCGGCCAGCCGGCTGATGAATGCATCATAGATGCCGTCCTCGATCATCAGGCGCGAGCCGGCGGAGCAGACCTGCCCGGCGTGGAAGAACGCGGCATTGAGCGCGTAGTCGACCGCTGCGTCCAGGTCGGCATCGGCAAACACGATGTTCGGGTTCTTGCCGCCCAGCTCCAGGCCGATGCGCTTGAAGTTGCCGGTGGCGGCCTTCATGATGCTTTCGCCGGCATAGGCGCCGCCGGTGAAGGACACCAGGTCCACGTCCAGGCTCTCGGCCAGCTCGGCACCGACTTCGGCGCCGCCGGTCACCAGGTTGAACACGCCCGGCGGCAGGTCCAGCTCGGCCACCAGTTGCGTGAAGTGGTGCGTGGTCAGCGGCGTCAGGTTGCTGGGTTTGATCACCACGGTATTGCCGGCGCCCAGCGCGGGCGCGATCTTCCACGCGGCCTGCAGCAGCGGGTAGTTCCACGGCGTGATCAGGCCGCACACGCCAACCGGCTCGCGCAGGGTGCGGCTGATCACATGGTGCGGGGCTTCGTTGACGGCGCCCGACTCGGATGCGACCAGCCCCGCAAAGTAGCGGAAGGTGGCGGCGATATCGCCCATGTCGGTGCGGCTCTCGGTCAGCGTCTTGCCGGTGTTGAGCGACTCCAGTCGGGCGAGCTTCTCGGCATCGCGGTCAATCAGTTCGGCGATCTTGTTCAGCAGCCTGGCGCGGTCACGGATCGTCGTCTGGCGCCACGGGCCGTCGAAGGCCTTGCGCGCAGCGGCGATGGCCAGGCGCGCGTCGGCGCGGGTGGCTTCGGCTGCCTGGGCGATCACGGACTCGTCGGCCGGGCTCAGGATGGCGCGCGTGCCTTGGTCGATGGGCGACTGCCACTGGCCGTCGATATAGAGCTGGGTCAGGATCATTGCTGCGGTTCCGGTTCGGTGGTTCGTTTCAGGCGGCCAGGGCGTCGAGCACCATCTGCTGGAAGTGCTGCACGCCGTGCTCGCCGATGGCGGAGGTCTTGTCGTCGGTGACCAGTAGCGGGCCCTGCCCGTTGCGGTAGCCGCGCGACTTCAGGCCGCGCTGCACCGATTCGACGATGCTCAGGTCTTCGGGCTTGAGCACGTTCTTGTAGTACTCGATCAGTTGCTCCTGCTCGGCCGTGGGCGTGCTGTCGCGGAAGTAGAACTCGAAGTGCTGGATGGTGGTGTCGGCATCCACCGGGAACATGTAGAACACGCCGTAGTTGCCATCGCCCGGCAGCACGTTCAGCGTCACGTTGGGCCACAGCCAGTAGGCGGCGAAGTCGGTGTTGGGGGCGTCGCTGTCATAGGTGAAGGCGTCGCTGCCCGAGCGCGTCTGGCCGACCTGGCTGGTGTAGAGGCCGCGCACTTCGTGCTTGTAGGTCTCCATCCTGATCGACTCGACCAGCGCCGGGTGCGCGGTCTGGCAGTGCAGGCATTCCAGGTAGTTGTCGACCACCACCTTCCAGTTGGCCTTCATCTCGTAGGTGAGCTTGTGCGCGGGCACCAGCTTGTCGACATCCGGGCAGCGCGCGCGGATCTCGTCGTTGAGGCCGCCTGCCAGCTCGGCCAGCGGTTTCGCGTCCATGTCCAGGTTGACGAAGACCAGGCCGCAGAATTCTTCCACGCGCACCGGCGTCAGGCCGGCGTTGTCCTTGCAGAAGCCCGGCACGTTCTCGGCGTTGCGCACGTGGATCAGCTTGCCGTCCAGGCCGAACGACCAGGCGTGATACGGGCAAGTGATCACGTTCTTGGCCTTGCCCGCGCCATCCGCAAACAGCTCATGGGCGCGGTGCGGGCAGACGTTGTAGAACGCGCGCAACACGCCGTCGCGGCCGCGCACCACGAACACGTTCTCGCCGGCCACTTTCACTGTGGCGTACTGGTTGTTCTCGGCCACCTGGCTCTTGTGCATCACACACACCCAGCTGCGCGCGAAGATGGTCTTCTTCTCCTGCTCGAAGACTTCCTGCGAGGTGTAGTAGTGGGCCGGCAGCGTATAGGCCAGCGGCGGGGTGGTGCCGCAGGCGGGGGCGGTGGTCTCTTGCATGGGTTGTCTCCTTGTTGGTCTCGTTGCCTTATCGATTCACTAACAGTTAATTAAATTACTGTTGGTGATGTGAAGTGAAGTCTAGTGAGGAGCGCCGGGGTATTGCAATTCAAAAAACCGATGAAATCTGCTCGCTTGATGGTCCATGGCTATCAATTCGCGCGATTTGCGGTGATGGTGTAAGGTTCGAGTTACTCAATTCACCATCGGTTGAAAAAAAGCGGAGGGGATGCCCATGACGGAAGACACTTTTGCCACGCGCCTGAAGGGGGTGCTGGAAGGCAAAAGGATCATGCTCAAGCAGGTGGCAGAGGCGCTGTCGGTATCGCCGTCGGCGGTGCACAAGTGGACCCGCGGCGGCGAGATCGAATACGAGCGGCTGCTCGCGCTGGCGCGCTTCCTGGGCGTCAACTGGCTGTGGCTGCGCTACGGCGAGCAGGCCATCGCCGACCTGGAGGCCAGCACCGCCTCTGACCCACACATCAAGGAACTGCGCCAGAAGCACCTGGCGGAGATCATGGAGAGCGAGGCGCGCATGAAGTTCGCGCAGGAGGTCTCGGGCATCGTCACCTGGGAATGGAACGTGCTGACCGATGGCCTGACCTACTCGTCCAACGACGTCACGCTGTTCGGCCGCCACATCCGCAACATGGACGACTTCTGGGCCTGCGTGCATCCGGCCGATGTCGCGCGCCTGCGCGAGGTGCTGGCACGCACGCTGGGCGCGCAGGAGATGCACGAGTGGGAGTTCCGCGTCGTGCACGGGGACACCACGCGCTGGATCTCGTCGCGGGCCACGCTGGTGCGCGACTTCGACCAGCGCCCGGTCAAGATGATCGGCGTCAGCCTGGACATCACCGAGCGGCGCCGCGCCGAGGCTGCGCTGCGCCAGAACGAGGCGCTGCTGGCCAAGGCGCAGGAGATTGCCCACCTGGGCGGCTGGTACTGGAATATCCAGACCGACGACTGCGCCTGGACCGACGAGGCCTACCGCATCTTCGGCTGGGCCCCGCAGGCGTTCAAGGTGACCATGGAGCGCTACCTGGCGTCGATCGTCGAGGAGGACCGCGCGCGCGTGCAGGCGGCCATCCGCGCGGCCATCGTCGACAAGGCGCCGTACAGTGTCGACTACCGCATCCAGCTGCCCGACGGCAGCCATCGCGACATCCATGAGGAAGGCGAGGTCACGCTGGACGAGCACGGCAACGCCCTGACCATGGTCGGCGCCTCGCAGGATGTCACCACCGGGCCGGCAGCGCCGCCGGCAAGAGGCGGCGGCAAGGCCCCGCGCAAGCGTGCGGCGGACAAGCCGCGCGCACCAGCCTGACAGCGCCACAGGGCGGCATGCATTGCCGCCCTTTTTCATTGGGCGGGTCTTCCGCGTCACGTGAAGGAATAAAACCGTTTGTTTCAGTGTAAACGTTAGTGGAACGTTTGTTTCATATTCCGCTATGATGGCATCTCCATGGCGCCGGATACCGCGCGCCCGTACAAGGAGGAGATCCATCATGTCCCTGGCCAAGCCAGCCATCCCGCAGTCCCCGGGCCACGCCGCGGTGTTGCCGGACGCCGCCGCCACCGCGTTCGCCAAGGTCACGCGCCGCATCGTGCCGTTTATCGTGCTGTGCTACTTCTTCAGCTACCTGGACCGGGTCAACGTGGGCTTCGCCAAGCTGCAGATGCAGCAGGCGCTGGGGCTGAGCGACGTGGTCTATGGCCTGGGCGCGGGCATCTTCTTCTGGGGCTACATGCTGTGCCAGGTGCCCAGCAGCCTGCTGATCTACCGCCTCGGCATGCGCCGCAGCATGGCGGCCATCATGATCCTGTGGGGGCTGGTATCCGCCGCGACCATGTTCGTGACCACGCCGATGGAGTTCTACGCGGCGCGCTTCCTGCTGGGCGTGACCGAGGCCGGCTTCTTCCCGGCCGCGGTGATGTACCTGAACAAGTGGTACCCGGCCGACCGGCAGTCGCGCATCATGTCGATCCTGTTCCTGGCGATGCCGCTGGGCATGGTGCTGGGCGGCCCGATCTCCGGCGCGCTGATGTCAGCCACGCATGACCTGCACGGGCTGCAAGGCTGGCAGTGGATGTTCCTGATCGAGGCGCTGCCGGCCATCGTGCTGGGCCTGCTGCTGTTGCGCATGCTGCCCGAGTCGCCGGAGGCCGCGCCATGGCTCACGCCGGCCGAGGCGGGCGCCATCACCCACACGCTGACCACCGAGAACGCGAAGAAGAACACCCGCTTCATCGCCGCGCTCAAGTCGCCGGTCCTGTGGATGCTGATGGCGATCTGCCTGCTGTTCAATATCGGCAACTACGGCCTGGTGTTCTGGCTGCCCACCATCATCCAGTCGACCGGGATGTCGTCGCCGCTTGAGATCGCCATGCTGACGGCGATCCCGTATGCGGTCGCGTGCGTGGCGATGAACGTCAACGCCGCGCACGCCGAGCGCACCGGCGAGCGCCGCCTGCACTCCGCGCTGCCGCTGCTGGTGGCCGCCGTCGGCATGTGGGCGAGCACGCTGTTCCCGCACAACACGGTGATGGCGATGGTGTTCCTGACTATCGGCATTTCCGGCCTGATGGCCACGCTGTCGATGTTCTGGGGCCTGCCGGGCCGCGTGCTGGCCGGCACCGCCGCGGCTGGCGGCATTGCCATGATCAACAGCGCGGCCAGCCTGGCCGGCCTGATCGGCCCGGTGCTGATGGGCGGCATCAAGCAGAGCACCGGCAGCATCTCGCTGGGCGTGCTGGCGCTGGCCGGGCTGATGCTGGCCGCGGCGGTGCTGATCCTGGCGATTCCACGCCAGCTGATGCAATCGCGGAGCTGAGGGATGGCGCAAGCAACCATGGCACAAGCAAGCGATGACGATCCCGCCGGCCTGGTGGCACAAGCCGCCGCGGGCCTGCAGGTGCCGGTGGCACCTCAGGATTGCGAGCAGGCCGCCGCGCTGCTGGCCGGCATGGCGGCCATGGTGGCGGGCTTGCGCCAGGCGCTGGCGCAAGCGGAGGGGCAGCATGGTTGCTGACACGCCGACCGCCGCCGCCATGGCCGCGCAAGTACGCAGCGGCGAGCGGCTTGCCCTCGACCTGGTGCAAGACGCCCTGCAGCGCGCCGAAGCCGCCGCGCCGCTCAATGCCTGCTCGGCGCTGCTGGCGGACAGCGCACTGGCGCAGGCCGCCGCGCTGGACCGGCTGCGCGCGCAGGGCCGGCCGCTGCCGCCGCTGGCGGGCGTGCCGTTCGTGGTGAAGAGCCTGCTGGACGTGCGCGGCCACGCCACGCTGGCCGGCGCCGCGCCACGCGCGCAGGAGCCGCCGGCACTGCGCCATGCCGATACGGTCGAGGCGCTGGTCGCCGCGGGCGCGGTGCCCGTTGCGCTGGCGGCGATGGACGAATACGCGTGCGGCGCCACCGGCGAGAACGTGATCGGCGGTCCGGTGCGCAATCCGCTCGATCCGTCGCGCATCACCGGCGGCTCGTCGGCCGGCACCGCGGCGCTGGTGGCTGCCGGGGTGGTGCCGTTCGGGCTGGGTTCGGATACCAATGGGTCGATCCGCGCCCCGGCCGCGTTCTGCGGCATCTGGGGGCTGCGCCCGACCACGGGGCGGTTGTCCCTGGCCGGATGCGTGCCGTATGCGCAGAGCCTGGATACGGTCGGCCCGATGGCCGGCAGCGCCTGTGACCTCGCGCTGGCCTATGCGGCAATGCTCGGCGTGGACGCGCCTGCTGATCCGCAAGGCCGTGGTGCCGCGACGCTGCGCGTCGGCGTGCTCGGCCGCGGCTTCTCCGATTTTGCCGAGCCCGCGGTGCAGGCGGCGGTGCTGCGTGTGGCCTCGGCCTTTGGCGCGGTGCGCACCATTGACCTGCCCGACGCCGACAGTTCGCGCGATGCCGCCTCGGTGATCTCCGCCTACGAAGTCGGGCGCAACCACCAGGCCATGGGCTTCTCCGAGCGCCATGGCGGCTACAGCGCCTTCGTGCGCCAGCGCATCCTGGCCGGGCTGGCGATGCCGCGCGGCTGGTATGACATCGCGCGCCAGTACCAGTCAGCGTGGCGGCAGCGGCTGCTGGCGCTGTTCGATGACGTCGACCTGCTGCTGGCCCCTTCGACGCCCTATGCGGCCACGCCGATCGGTGCCGACACCGTTAACGGCACCGGCCGCATCTATTGCCCACGTGCCGATGCCGGGCACCTGACGCGCCCGTTGTCGCTGGCGGGCCTGCCCGTTGTAGCCGCGCCGTGCGCGGGCGAGGGCTTGCCCGCAGGCATCCAGATCGTGGCCGCGCCCGGGCTCGAGAGCCAGGCACTGGCGGCGGCGCGCTTCCTTGAGGCGCAGGGGCTGTGCCGCAGCGCGACGCCCCGATGGCTGTAACGACTGTTTCATGGAGTTCGGGCCGTTGCGGCAAAGGCATTCGTGCCGACGCTGCTATTGTTTCATGATGACAATTTAAGAAACAAATGTTGCATTGGCTCGGGTCATGCCCCTATACTGCAAACGCGTAGCCGGGTCCAACCCAGGTACTGAACGGGATATCGAGATGCAAGATCAAAGGCAGCAGCAAAAGCGACGGTTCATGGCCACCCTGTTGTGGCTGGGCGCCGTGGGCCTGGCTGGCCCGGCAATGGCGGACAGCTATCCGTCGCGCCCGATCCGCCTGGTGGTGCCGTCAGCCGCCGGCGGCAGTCCCGACGTGCTGATGCGCGCATTGGGCGCCGAAGTCGGCAAGTCGCTGGGCCAGTCGTTCGTGATCGACAACAAGCCCGGCGCCTCGGGCGTGATCGGCATCTCCGAACTGGAACGCGCCGCGCCTGACGGCTACACGCTCGGCTATGCCAACAACGTGACGCTGTCGATCAACAAGAGCACCTTCCGCAAGCTGCCGTACCGGCCCGATGCCTTCGTGCCGGTGGTGCTGCTGTTCAAGGTGCCGAATGTGATCGCGGTCAGGCCGGAGATGCCGGTGAAGACCTTTGCCGAGCTGGTGGCCTACGTCAAGGCCAACCCGGACAAGGTCACCTATGCCTCGCCGGGCCAGGGCACGTCCGGCCACCTGACTGGCCAGCTGCTCGCGGACAAGGCGGGGCTGGCCTGGACGCACGTCGGCTACAAGGGCAGCCCGCAGGCCGCCACCGATGTGATGGGCGGCCAGGTCAATGTGCTGATCGACAACATGCCGACCATCCTGCCGCTGATCAAGGCCGGCAAGCTCAAGCCGCTGGCGGTGACCAGCCTGGCGCGCTCGCCGCTGCTGCCGGCGCTGCCCACCATCGCGGAGTCCGGCGTGCCGGGTTTCGAGGGGGTGGCCTGGGGCGGCCTGGTCGCGCCGCAAGGCACGCCCGCCGGGGTGGTGGGCAAGCTCAACGGCGCCTTCAACCGCGCGCTGGCGGATCCGGCCATCAAGGACAAGTTCGCCGCACTGGGCGCCGAGACGGTCGGCGGCACGCCGCAGGCGCTGGCCGGCTATGCCGCGCGTGAAACCGACAAATGGGCGGCCGTGGTCAGGCAGGCCGGCATCACGCCGCAGTAAGGCCCGCCAACGAGACAAGGATTGACGATGGCATCGCAACCAGCCGCGCCCCGGCGCGCCGACCTGATCTTCCGCAACGCCACGGTCGTGGACGGCACGGGCGCAGCCCGCCGCGCGGCCGATGTGGCAGTCGCGGGCGACCGCATCGTCGCCGTAGGCGACTGCGCTGACATGACCGCGGACCATACCGTGGACGCAGCCGGCCGCGTGCTGGCACCGGGCTTTATCGATGCCCACACGCACGACGACGGCTACCTGCTGGTGCATCGGGACATGACGCCCAAGGTGTCGCAGGGCATCACCACCGTGGTCACCGGCAACTGCGGCATCAGCGTGGCACCGCTGGTCAGCAGCGCGCCGCCGCAGCCGCTGGACCTGCTGGGGCCGCCCGCGCTGTTCCGCTTCGATACCTTCGCGCAGTGGCTCGACGCATTGCGCGCGACGCCGGCCAACGTCAACGTGGTGCCGCTGCTCGGGCATTCGACGTTGCGCGTGCGCGCGATGCCGGAGCTGAACCGGGCCGCCAATGCAGAAGAAATCGCTGCGATGCGCGACGAGGTAAGGCTGGCAATGGAGGCGGGCGCCTTCGGTGTCTCGACCGGCACGTTCTATCCGCCCGCGGCAGCCGCCACCGAAACCGAGATCATCGCCGTGTGCGAGCCGGTCCGCACCCACGGCGGCGTCTATTCCACCCACCTGCGCGACGAGACCGACGACATTGTGCCGTCGATCGAAGAAGCGCTGCGCATTGGCCGCGCGCTTGACTGCCAGGTGGTGTTTTCCCACCACAAGGTCGCGGGCAAGCGCAATCATGGCCGCTCGGTCGAAACCCTCGGCCTGCTGGCCGACGCCGCGCGCTTGCAGCCGCTGTGCCTGGACTGCCATCCCTATCCCGCGACCTCGACCATGCTGCGGCTGGACCGCGTGCGCCAGTCCACGCGCACCATGATCACCTGGTCCACCGGCTACCCGCCCGCGGGCGGCCGCGACTTCCACGAGCTGATGCAGGAGCTTGGCCTGGACGAGGACGCGCTCTTGGCAAAGCTGCGCCCCGCGGCGGCGATCTACTTCATCATGGATGAGCGCGATGTCGAGCGCATTGCGCAGTTTCCGCTGACCATCTTCGGCTCGGACGGCCTGCCGTTCGATCCGCGCCCGCATCCGCGCCAGTGGGGCACCTTCCCGCGCATCCTGGCGCGCATGGTGCGCGAAGACCAGCTGATGACGCTGGAAACCGCAATCCACAAGATGTCCGGCCTGGCCGCGCAGCAATACGGGCTGGCGGACCGCGGCCGGATCGTGCCAGGCGCGTTTGCCGACCTGGTGCTGTTCGATGCGGACCGGGCGCAGGACCGTGCCACCTTTGAAGACCCGCTGCAACTGAGCACCGGCATCCACGGCGTCTGGGTCAACGGTGCCAGGGTCTGGGAACAGTCCACACAGACGGACAGCGAAGGCAGCGCACTGCCCGCGTTTTCCGGCCGCGTGCTGGAGCGCCACCCCGCCGACACCGATTCCGCTCTGCGCCGCTGACGCGCGGCACCACCACCACACCATCATGACCCACGTATTCCATCGCAATCCGCGCCAGAAGCTGCCCGTTGCCGTTGCCGGGCAGGGCATCGAACTGATCGACAGCGAAGGCCGGCGCTATCTCGACGCCTCCGGCGGTGCCGCCGTGTCGTGCCTGGGGCACGGCCATCCGCGCGTGATCGAGGCGATCAAGTCGCAGCTCGACACCATCGCCTACGCGCATACGTCGTTCTTTACCACCGAGGTATCGGAAATGCTGGCCGAGACGCTGGCGCAGGCCGCGCCGGGCGATCTCGACCATGTCTACTTTGTCTCCGGCGGCTCCGAAGCGGTGGAGTCGGCGCTGAAGCTGGCGCGCCAGTATTTCGTCGAAGCCGGGCAGCCCAGCCGCCGCCACTTCATCGCGCGCCGCCAGAGCTACCATGGCAACACCCTGGGCGCGCTGGCCATCGGCGGCAACGCCTGGCGGCGCGAGCCCTTCCTGCCGCTGCTGGTGCCGGCGCACCACGTGTCGCCGTGCTATGCCTACCGCGACCAGCAGGCCGGCGAGACCGACGCGCAATACGCACGGCGCCTGGCCGACGAGCTGGAAGCCAAGATCCTGGAACTTGGCCCCGACACGGTGGCCGCCTTCGTTGCCGAAACCGTGGTGGGCGCCACCGCCGGCGCGGTGCCGCCGGTGGGCGACTACCTGAAGCGCATCCGCGCCGTGTGCGACAAGTACGGCGTGCTGCTGATCCTGGATGAAGTGATGTCAGGCATGGGCCGTACCGGCTTCCTGTTCGCGTGCGAAGAGGATGGCGTGGTGCCCGATATCGTCACCATTGCCAAGGGCCTGGGTGCGGGCTACCAGCCGATCGGCGCGATGCTGTCGACGCGCAGGATCTACGACGCCATCGTCGGCGGCAGCGGCTTCTTCCAGCATGGCCATACCTATATCGGCCATGCCACGGCCTGCGCCGCGGCGCTGGCGGTGCAGCGGACCATTGCCGAAGACAACTTGCTGGCCAACGTGCTGGCGCGCGGCGAGCAACTGCGCGCACGGTTACGCGAGGTGCTGGGTGACCATCCCAACCTGGGCGATATCCGTGGACGCGGCTTGTTCGTCGGTGTGGAGTTCGTGGCCGACCGCGACAGCAAGGCCACGCTCGATCCGGCGCTGAAGACGCATGCGCGCCTGAAAGCCGCCGCCGTGCAGAACGGCCTGCTGGTCTATCCGATGGGTGGCACGGTCGATGGCGTGCATGGCGACCACGTGTTGTTCGCACCGCCGTTTATTTGCACGCCGCAGGATATCGACAGGATTGTCGAGCGCTTTGCGGCGGCGGTGCAGGCGGTGCTGCCGGCTTGCGTGACGGCTTGAATTGCTGAAGGGTCCTGCCTCCCGCTGGTTTGCTCCCCTCTCCCGCTTGCGGGAGAGGGGGCGCGCAATCAGTCAGCAATCCGCGCTGCCCACATCAGCCGAACGCCGCAACCTGCCTGAATGCGCCATGCCCCGGCGCCTGTGCTGACGCCGGCTTCGCATCCAGCTTGAACTCGCCCACCACGCGCTGCAGCTCAGTGGCCTGGCCCGCCAGTTCGTGCGAGGCACTGGCCGCCTGCTCCACCAGCGCCGCATTCTGCTGCGTCACGGTGTCCATCTGCGCCACCGCCTCGTTGACCTGCGCAATCCCGGCACTTTGCTGTTCAGAGGCCGCAGTGATCTCGCCCAGCAGCCCGGTCACGCTGGCCACTGCCTGAACGATCTCCTGCATGGTCTCGCCGGCCTGGCCCACCAGTGCCGAGCCGCTGTCCACCTGCTGCACCGAATCGTCGATCAGTTGCTTGATCTCCCGCGCCGCCGACGCACTGCGTTGCGCCAGCGTTCGCACCTCGCCGGCCACCACGGCAAAGCCGCGCCCCTGCTCACCCGCGCGCGCGGCTTCCACCGCCGCGTTCAGCGCCAGGATATTGGTCTGGAAGGCAATGCCTTCGATCACTTCGATGATGTCCGTGACCTTGCGCGAGCTGGCGCTGATCGCCGACATGGTCTGCACCACGTTGCCCACCACTTCGCCACCGCGCGCGGCGATTCCCGATGCGGTTGCCGCCAGCCCGTTGGCGGCGCGCGCGCGTTCGGTGTTCTGCTGCACCATCGAGGTCAGCTCGCCCATGCTTGACGCGGTCTCTTCCAGCGCCGCCGCCTGCTCTTCCGTGCGCTGCGACAGGTCGGTATTGCCCGCGGCAATCTGGTGCGAAGCGGCGGTGATCGAATCGGTGGAAGCGCGGATGCGTGTCACCAGGTCGGTGAGCATGTCTTCCATCTCTCCCAGGCCGCCCAGCAGCCGCCCAAACTCGCCGCCGCGCTCGGTGTCGAACTCCTGGCTGAGGTCGCCCGCCGCCACGGTCTCGGCTATGTAGACGGCTTCTGACAACGGCGCCTCGATGCTGCGCGCCAGCGCCCAGACCGCGCCCACCGCCAGGCATAGCCCACCCACGCCCAACGCGATCAGCAGGCGCCGCGCATCGGCCGCCTCCTGCATCCGCGGCAAGGCCACCGCGATCCCGATCGCCATCAGCGACCACATGGCGCCAAACGCCGCGCCCAGGCGTATGCGAATCCCCAGGTTTTGCATGTCTCTCCCCCGTTTCCACCCCAGAAGTGCAGGCGCCGGCGCGCCGGCTGCCTGTCTTGCCAATGTCTTCGCTGGCCAACTCTTGCTTAACGGCGGGAACGGTGCAGTCTTTAGCGGCTTGCAGGACAGGCTTGTCGCGGCATCGACTTACAATTGCAATTGAGTTGCGTTAATATGGCGCCGGTCGACACAGCCAGCGCCTCCATCAATGCGTAAGCATGCGAACTTCGTTCGTCTCATCTGGGCCGTGCTCCTGCTCTTGCTAGTGCAGGCGTGGGCCGCGGTGACGCACGTGCATGCGGTACCGGGAACGCGGTTGGAGGCTGTCGTGGCGAACACAAGCGCAGGCGCAATCCCCGATACGGCCGCCACGCCGGACACGTCCGACACGGACCGCGTGCCTGCCGATGGCACGACGGAATGCGATTGCCTGTGGTGCTCGCCCCGGTTGCATCTCTTCATCAGCGCCGCCATCGCGGTGCAATTGCTCTGCGTCATCCTGCGCCTGTTGTCACGGGTACGGCAGGTCGATGTCGCCGCGCCGACATGGCGTACCCGCTTCCTCTCTCCGCCCGCCTTGCGCGCGCCACCGGCGCTGGCCCGCGCCGCCGGCTAACCCCCGGCCGCATCCCTTTCCCGTATATCTGATTGCGCGTCCGCTGCGTCATGCCAGGCGGGCGGCATGCTCACGTCTGAATTTTGTACGGCAAGCCCGGTGCCCGTAGCGGATACCGCCGGGCTGCCGCGAGGCCTCATGAACAAGAACGAAAACACGGGTGCCGCGCGCCCCCTGGCCTGGACACTGCTCTCGCTCTCGTCGGGCGTCTTCAGTCAGGCCGCATTTGCCGAAGGCCAGCATACGGTGCTGCCGGAAGTCAGCGTGGTGGCGACGCAGGACACCAGCCTGCAAGGCAAACGCAAGCTCGTGACCACGGACAGCACCGGCCTGCCGGCCGCGGTCTCGGTCGTCACCGCCGACGAGTTGGGCACCATCAATATCGGCCGGGACATCTCCAACATGTTCCGTCGTGTACCTGGGGTGGTGGCCAACAACATCGACCAGGGCGATACGGGCAACGGTTTCCGCATGCGCGGCTTCGCCACCCAGGGCACGCACGGCGCCGACACCGCAGTCTATGTGGACGGGGTGCCGCAGAACATGCCGTCCAGCCAGGCCGGCGCCGGGCATGGGCCTGCATTCCTGGAATGGCTGACCCCGGACATGATCGGCCAGATCGACGTCATCAAGGGGCCGGTGTCCGCGTTGTATGGCGACCAGAACCGGGCGGGTGCCGTGCCGATCAGCACGCAGTCGGGCGACGTGCCCTCCAGCATCGGCATCGGCTTCGACCGGTACAACGGCAAGCGCGCAACACTGGTCCTGTCAGGCAGCCATGCGTTCCGGCCCGGGCCTGAGCCGATCAAGTCGCTGTTCGTGGCCGATATCTACCGCACCCATAGCTACCGGTACGACGGCAGCACCGACCGCGACAACTTTTTCTGGAAGCTGTCGACCAGGATCGGCGACGGCGTCTACAGCCTGCGGCTCAACCACTATCGCTCCGAATCGACAGCCGCCGGCTACCTGCTGCTGAGCGACCTGCAATCCGGCAAGGTGGACCCGCGCTCCACGCAATACGGGCTGCCGGGCTTCGGCAGCGGCAAGCGTTCGATGTTCGCGCTGAATCGCGCCCCGGCGCATGGCGAGGACGGCTGGTATGCGACGTTGTACGGGGAAGCCTTCGAGCGCGAGCGTGGCATTGCCACCAGCAGCGTGCAGCACACCGTGGGTTCGGATGACCGGAACATCTTCGGCGGCCGGCTGGCCAACAACTTCACCTTCGGAGACCGGGCCGCGCTCATGGTCGGCGCGGAAGTGCGCCGCGACCGCGGCGACGCGCAGCGCCAGATCTGGGTGCGTGGCGTGCCCACTGCGAACTATATCAACGCGCAGCAGCTCGACCTGCTCACCTACGGGCTGTTCGTGCAGGGGCAGTTCAGGCCCGTCGAAGCGGTCAAGCTGACCGCCGGCCTGCGGCGCGACTGGTTCGACTACGACATCGTCAACCGCAAGCTGCCGGCAGCGAGCACCGACTACTTCTCGGGCGTCACCACGCCGAAGCTCGGCGCGGTCTGGTCGGTGCTGCCCCGGCTCGACCTGTTCGCCAACGTCGCGCAGGGCTTCCGTTCGCCGGCCGCGGAGCAGATCAGCAGCAGCGGGGCCACGGGCCCGCTGGGCGCGCCCGGCGGCACGGTCTATGACGTATCGCCGTCGAAGGTGAAATCCTACGACGTGGGCTTTACCGCGACGCCGGCCAACAACCTGACCGTGACCGCAGCAGCCTACTACACGCTGAATGAGGACGAGATCGTGGGGCAGCCGGACGGATCGTTCAAGTCGGTCGGCGACACGACGCGCAAGGGATATGAGCTGGAGGCCCGCTGGCGGCCCATCCGCCCGGTGTCGGTCTACGCCAGCTATGGCCAGATCATCCAGGCCGAAGCGAACAACCCGCTGCCCAACACGGGGGCCAGGCTGTCGGTTCCCCGGCACCTGCTCAAGCTGGGCGCCGAGTACCGCCAGCGGCTGCAGGGCGCGCAGCTGACCGTCAATGCCGATGCCTATCTGACTACCGGTATTCCCTACTACATGGGAACGCCGCAGACCCAGCTGCGTTTCATGCCGGCCTACACGCGCTTTGACCTGCGCGCGGTGCTCGACTGGAAGCAATACCAGTTGTCGCTGTTCGCGGTGCTGCAGCCGCACCGGTTCTCGACCGAGGCCGCGTATGGGTCCGCAGCGGGGCTGCTGGTAGCGCCGCAGCCGAAATGGCAGGCCGGCATGGCGGCACGCTATTTCTTCTGACGTATTCGACGGAGACACGACATGCTTGAAATTCGTGACCTGGTTGTCCATCGCGACGGGCGTCGCGTGGTGGACGGTCTGAATATTACCGTGCCGAAGGGCTGCATCTACGCCTTGCTGGGCGGCAACGGCGCGGGCAAGACCACCACCATCGATGTGACGCTGGGGTTTGTCCCGCCGGCCGGTGGCACGGTGCTGGTCGACGGACTGTCGCCCGTTGCCGATCCGGCTGCGGTCAGGCGGCGCGTCGCCTACCTGCCCGAGAACGTCGCGCTGTATCCCTACTTGTCCGGCGCGGAAAACCTGGATTACTTCTGCGCGATTGCCGGCATCAGCCTGTCGCGTGCCGAGGCCACGGCGCTGCTGGACGGCGCGGGGCTGGCCCGCGACGCGCACGGCCGGCGCGTAGCGAAATACTCGAAGGGCATGCGCCAGAAGGTGGGCCTGGCCATCGCCCAGGCCAAATCCGCGTCATTGCTGCTGCTTGACGAGCCGACCTCAGGGCTGGACCCGGCCGCGGCCGATGACATGGCAAGCCGTGTCCGGCAAGCGGCGGACGCGGGCACGGCGGTGCTGATGGCCACGCATGACCTGTTCAACGCCAGGCAGCTCGCCGACCGCATCGGCATCCTGCGTGCCGGCGTGCTGGTGGCCGAGTTTGACGCGGCCACCGTCGGCCACGAGGCACTGGCCTCAATCTACCTGGCCCATGCGCGCGCGCAGAGTGTTGCGCCATGATCAGGACCGTGGTTGTGAAGGAACTCAGGGCGATGGCCAGGGAGGGGCGCTTCGCAGCCCTGCTTGCGATCGGCGCCGCGGTATTGGCCGTCGCCATCCTGGCCTCGCTGCAGCGGCATGCCGCCGTCGCCAGCGAGGTGGCGCAGGTTACCGCCGCCACGCGGCAGCAGTGGGACGACCAGGGTGACAAGCATCCGCATCGCGGCGCGCACTTCGGCTTGTACGTGTTCCGGCCCGCCTCCGCGCTGACGGTGATCGAGCCGGGGCTGGGCGACTACTTTGGCCAGGCGCTGTGGCTGGAGCCGCACCGGCGCAATGTGGCGCGCTTCGAGCCCGCGCAGGATGCGCTGCCATCCACCCGCTTCGGCGACCTGAGCGCCGGCTTCGTGTTCGCGGTGCTGTTGCCGCTGCTGGTGATCGCAGTCACTTTCGATGCCGTCAGCGGCGAGCGGCAGCGCGGCACACTGCGCATGATGCACGGCGCCGGCGTGGCGCCGGCCAGGCTCGTGGCCGGCAAATTCCTGGCGCTGGGCGCGGGCTTTGCCGTGTTTGCGCTGGCCGTCGCGCTGGCCCCGGTCATCGCGACCCGCCCCGGCGGCACGCTGGATGGTGCGGTCTGGTGGCGGGCAGCGGGCCTGGGTGCCGCCTATCTGCTATACACCGCGATTCTGGTGGGACTGGGCCTGGCGGTGTCGGCCTGGCTGGCCGACGGCAGGAGCGCGTTGTTCGTGCTGGTGGGCCTGTGGCTGGCCTTTGTCTTCGTGATCCCGGGCATTGGCGCGGCGGTTGCGCGGCATGCCGTGCCGCTGCCGTCGGCGCAAGCGTTCTGGGCGGCGATCCAGCGCGACTTCACGGAGGGATTGCCGGGCGACGGCAACCTGGCGGCCCGCACCGAACGCCATGACGCGGCGCTGCTGTCGCGCTATGGCGTCACGCGCCTCGAGGACCTGCCCGTGGGCGCGGCGCCGCTGCGGCGGCTGGAGCGCGACGCCTACGCCGACCGGGTCCATGCGCTGCATTTCGATGCGCTGTGGCAGCGCTATGCGGCGCAGGAGAACGTGATGCGCGCCGCCGCGCTGCTGAGCCCCACGCTGGCGATCCGCAACTTCGCCATGAAGATGGCGGGAACGGATCTCTCGCACCAGCGCGACTACGAGGCCGCCGCGGAGCGCTATCGGCGCAGCGTCAACACGGCCATCGATGAATGGGATGCCAGCCACACGCGCGGCATGACTTCGTTCGATGCCAGGTACGCAGGCGCTGCGCTTTGGCGCGCAATCCGGCCCTTTGCCTACACCATGCCGCCGGCGCTGTTCGCGCTGCGGGCAGCGTTGCCGGAGATCGCGATCATGTTCTGGTGGTGCGGGCTGGCCGTGGCCGGCCTGTTCTTCTCTCTTCGCAGGATATAGCCATGAACCCCATAAGACAGACCAGGCAGGCGCTTGCCGCGCAATGCCGCCGCTTCTGCGCGGCGGGCAGTGCCCGTTGGGCGCTGCTGCTGTTTGCTGCCGCCCTGTGCGCGTGCGCGCTGGCATCGGGTCTCAGTGCGCGCGCATGGCATGAGAAGCTGCAGCAGCTGGAAGCAAACGGGCAGGCGGCGTTGCGCCTTGCCCAGGCCAAGGCATTGCCGGCATCGCGGGAGCAGGCCGCCATGGCGGCATTCCGGTTCGCCAGGTCGGAAGCCCCGGTGGCGCAGCTGCCGCCAGGTGGCGGGTTGGCGCTGGCGAGCAGCGTGCTGGACCTGCTGCCGCCGTCGGTTCGCGTCACTGTCGAGAGCCGCCACACCGACGCGCGCAACGAGGAGCGGCTGGCCAACCCGCTGTTGCAGCGCTATGGCACCTTCGACCTGGCGACGGCGATCGCGCTGCTGGCGCCGCTCATGCTGGTGTGCCTGTGCGCAGGCATGGTCCAGGGCGAGCGCGAACATGGCACGTGGCGGATGTTGATGGCTCAGGGTGCGGCCGGCGGGCGTGTGCTGTTCGCCGCCATCGCGGTTCGGGCGGGCGCCGTCTGGCTGATTGCAGTGCTCGCTTCCACGCTGGCATTCGTGCTGGACCCCGCAGCAACGCTGTCGGCGTATCTCGCATGGCTGTTCTGCGTGACGGCGTTCATCGCGTTCTGGAGTGCGGCCAGCGGTGCGCTCAACCTGCTGCCCGGTTCCGGTGCCACGGCGGTGCTGGCCGGGCTTGGCCTGTGGGCCATCGCCACGTTCGGCACGCCTGCGATGATCGCGGCGCTGGCGGATCGCGCGGCGCCGATGCCGTCACGGCTGGCGGCAATCGTCCAGATCCGCGCGGCGCAGCAGAGCGCGGAAGCCAGGATGTCGGCCCTGGTGGACGAGTGGTATCAGGCTAATCCGCAGTGGGCCCCGGCCACGGCACGACAGCACGCATGGCCGGTCAGCTTCATGCCGCGCTACCTCGAGCAGGCAGCGCATATCCGGCCGGTCGTGTCCGCGTTCGACCAGGCGCGCGCGCTGCGTTTCGAGCAGGCGGAACGATGGGGCTGGTTGTCGCCGCCACTGTCGCTGCTGCTTGCTGCCGACCGGCTGGCAGGCAGTGACGCGCCGCGGTACGCCAGCTTCATGGCACGGGTAGACCGCTTCGAAGCGCAGTGGCGCGCGTACTTCGTCCCGCGCATCATGGGCTATCGTGGCGTGTCGACGGACGAGTACCGGAATGCGCCGCGGTTCGAGTGGATTGAAGGGGAGCGCGGGGAGGTGGGGATTGGCGGGCTGCAGCAATTTGGGCTGGCAGCGGCAATGCTAGGCTTGCTCGTGGTGTTCCGGGCGCGGTTGGCGCGCCCTTGAACGCCGCGCTCAGTCCACCTGCGCGCCCGATGTCTTGACGATGCGGGCCCACTTGTCCATGTCGGACGCCAGCATCTTGCTGAACTGCTGCGGCGTGCCCGTCATTACTTCGGCGCCCTGTGCCGCCAGCTTGTCGCGCAGGGTCTTGTCCGCCAGGATCTCCTGCATGGCCTGGCCGAGCTTTTGGGTCACGTCCTTCGGCGTATTCTTGACCGCGAACAGGCCGACCCAGAGGTCGCCGCTATACCCGGGCACGGTTTCGTTGATCGCGGGAATGTCCGGCGCGAACGGCGAGCGCTTGGCGGAGCTGACGCCGAGCGCGCGCACCTTGCCCGCCTTGATATGGGCCAGCACCGACGGCAGGCTGGCGAAGGCCAGCGGCACCTGGTTGCCCAGCACATCGTTCAGCGCCGGCGCGACGCCCTTGTAGGGCACATGTTCGAGCTTGATGCCGGCCATGCTGTTGAGCATCTCGCCCAGCAGGTGGTTCAGCGTGCCATTGCCGGCGGAGGCATAGCGGTAGTAGTCCGGCCTGGCCTTGGCCATCGCGATCAATTCGGGCAGCGACTTGGCGGGGAAGGCGGGATTGGCCACCAGCACGTTCGGCACGCTTGCCACCGGGGCGATCGGCTCGAAATCCTTGACCGGGTCGAACGGGATGCTGCGGTACAGCGACGGGTTGATGGCCTGCGTGCTGCTGATGGTCATCAGCAGCGTGTAGCCGTCCGGCGTGGCGCGGGCCGCTGCCTGGGTGCCGATATTGCCGCCGGCGCCCGGGCGGTTTTCCACCACCACCTGCTGGCCGAGCCGTTGCGACAGGGTCGCGGCGACCAGTCGCGCGACGATGTCGTTGGTGCCGCCCGGTGCCTGCGGCACGATCATCTGGATGGGCTTGGACGGATAGGGGGCGGCGGCGAGGGCCCTGGCGCTGAACAGCGGCAGGCATGCGGCCAGGGCAGCGGCGGCTGCCAGGGCGCGGCGGGTGCGTTGCATGGTGTCTCCTGGAATTGCGGGGCCGTGAATGCCGGCCCAGGCTGGTGGCAACTCTAGCCGACTGCCGCGCCGGCGTGAAATTCAATCGCCGACTACGGGCATAAGTTTTATTGATCGGCCGCAGGCGGCGAAATGAGCGGCTTGAGCGACCCGCCCGCCGCAATGCGCTCGGCCACCAGCTCACGCAGCACCTCCGCCACGGCCTCGGCCGCGCTGGTGCGCGGCAGCGCGCGTGGCCAGCACAGCGACAGCGTGCGGCGCAGTTCCGGCACGATCAGGTGCCGCGGCACTTCGCTGTCCGCGTCGGACAGCGACGACGCGGGCAGGATGGTGCAGGCCAGGCCCTCGCGCGCGGTCGCCAGCAGGAAGGGCAGCGAATCCAGGTCGGCCACCACGTTCAGCGACACGCCGGCCTGCGCGAAGGCAAGCTCGACCACTTCACGCAGGCCCTGCGAGCCGCTTGGCAGCACGAGTGGCAGCTCGCCCAGTGCCTTGATCGCGACCGTAGCGCCTTCCGCACCGGCCAGCGCCCGAGGCTTCGCTTGCGCCTTTGCGCGCCCGCGCGTCACGGGAAGCGTCCCGACCAGGTATAGCGATTCGCTTGCCAGCCGCTCCAGTTCCACCGCGCGCGACGGCACATCGCGGAACAGGATGGCGAAGTCCAGCCGGTTGTGGTCCAGCAGCTCCGAGATATAACCGCTCATGCTCTCGAACAGCTGCAGCCGGATTTGCGGATAGCGGGCGCGCACCGCGCGGATCAGCGGCATGCCGAATGCCGCTGCCGCCGTGGTGGGCAGGCCGATGGCAACCATGCCGGTAACATCCGTGCCGGCCACCCGGGCCTCGGCGCCTGCGATCTCCACCTGCCGCAGGATATTGCGGGCGTGGCGATAGAGCGTGCGGCCGGCTTCCGTGGGTTTGACACCTTTGGCGCCGCGGTGGACAAGCGGCACGCCCAGCTCTTTTTCCAGTGCCGCCAGCTGCTGGCTGAGAGCGGGCTGTGCCACGCAGACCACTTCGGCTGCCCGCGTCAGGCTGCCCTGGTCGACAATGGCGATGAAATAGCGCATGGCGCGCAGGTCCATGGCAGGCTCCGGGAGAATTCCAAAGTATTCATTTTACTTATGATCCCCTCGGCAATCGGTATTTCCCAGGTGCGGCCCGCTCCGGTAGATTGCCGTCAGGACATTGCGCAAAACCGGATACCACCATGCCCCATCCCCTCGAAGGCATCACCGTCGTTTCCCTGGAGCAGGCGATCGCGGCCCCGTTCTGCACCCGCCAGCTGGCGGACCTGGGCGCGCGCATCATCAAGATCGAGCGGCCTGGCAGCGGCGACTTTGCCCGCGCCTACGACACGCGCGTGCGCGGCTTGTCTTCGCACTTCGTCTGGACCAACCGCTCCAAGGAGAGCCTCACGCTCGACGTCAAGCACGCCGCGGCCGCCCCCGTGCTGGCCGGACTGCTCGAACGCGCGGACGTGCTGGTGCAGAACCTCGCGCCCGGCGCGGCCGCGCGCCTGGGCCTGGACTTCGACAGCCTGAGCGAAAAGTACCCGCGCCTGATCGTGTGCGATATCTCGGGCTATGGCAGCGACGGCCCGTACCGCGACAAGAAGGCCTACGACCTGCTGGTCCAGAGCGAGTCCGGCTTTGTCTCCGTGACCGGCACGCCGGACGACGGCGTCAAGGCAGGTGCCTCGGTGGCCGATATTGCGGCCGGCATGTACGCCTATACCAATATCCTGGCCGCGCTGCTGGAACGCGGCAAGACCGGGCGCGGCAAGCGCATCGATATCTCGATGCTGGAATCGATGGTGGAGTGGATGGGCTTCCCGCTCTACTACGCCTTCGATGGCGCCGAGCCGCCGCCGCGCGCGGGCGCGGCACATGCCACCATCTATCCCTATGGCCCGTTTCCGACCGGAGATGGCAAGACCGTGATGCTTGGACTGCAGAACGAGCGCGAGTGGGTCGTGTTCTGCGAGGCGGTGCTGGGCGAACCCGATCTCGCCACGCATCCCGACTTTGCCAGCAACAGCCTGCGCAACCAGAACCGCGCTGCGCTGCGCGCGCGCATCGTCAACAGCTTCTCGGGCCTGACCGCCACCGAAGTGGTCGACCGGCTGGAGGCCGCCAGGATTGCCAATGCGCGGGTCAATACCATCGCTGACGTTTGGGACCACCCCCAGCTGGCGGCGCGCCAGCGCTGGCGCCAGGTCGACACGCCGGTGGGTCCGGTGCCGGCGTTGCTGCCGCCGGGCATGACCGAGGCACGCATGGACCCGATTCCGTCGCTCGGCGCGAGCACCGATGCCATCCTGGCCGAACTGGGCCAGACCGCGGCGCAGATTGCCGCGTTGCGCTCGGCCGGCGCAGTCTGAAAGGAGCAGCCATGCCGATCGCCAATCCTCGCAGCTACCTGTTTGTCCCGGCCTCGCGCCCGGAGCGCATCGCCAAGGCGATCGGCTCCGGCGCCGATGCCGTCATTGTCGATTTCGAGGATGCGGTCGCGCCCGCCGACAAGGGGCAGGCCCGCGACGGGCTTGGCGCCCCATGGGCGGCGCTGGGCCAGCAGGCAGCGGCAGCCGGCGTCGCCATGCTGGTGCGCATCAACGGCGCCGATACCGCGTACTACGAAGACGATCTCGCCTGGTGCCGCGCACAGGGTGTCTCGGAAATCGTGCTGCCGAAGGCCGATTCGTCCGGCGTCGATGCGCTTGCTGCGGCATTGCCCGGTGTGCGCTGTTTCCCGCTGGTCGAGAACGCCGCCGGCTTCGCCGGCTTACGCGAGCTGGCCCGTGCCGGCGGCGTGGTCCGGCTGCTGTTCGGCAGCATCGACCTGATGTTCGATCTCGACGTGCAGGACGACGGTGAAGCGTTGCACTACTTCCGCAGCCGGCTGGTGCTTCATTCCCGCGCGGCGGGTTTGCCCGCGCCCGTGGATGGCGTTTGCACCGCAATCGGCAATGACGCCGCACTTGCCGCGGAAACGCGCCGCGCCCGGGCCTTCGGCTTTGGCGCCAAGCTGCTGATCCACCCGGGCCAGGTCTGCGGCGTGCACGACGGCCTGGCGCCGTCGGCCGATGAACGGCACTGGGCCGGGCGCGTCATGGCCGCGGCTGCCGCTGCCGATGGCGCCGCGGTGGCGGTGGACGGCAAGATGGTGGACCGCCCGGTGCTGGAGCGCGCGCGCCGGATCTTGTCCGGTGGGTAGTCTGCCACAGTCAGTCCAGCCGCTTGCCCGCCGTCTCCGGCGCCATCGCCAGCCCGACCAGCGAAATCAGGCCGCAGCCGATCACATATAGCGCAGGGGCGCTGGCATTGCCGGTCAGTTCGATCAGCCAGGTGGCGATCAGCTGCGCGAAGCCGCCGAACACCAGCACGCCGATGCAATAGACCACCGACAGCCCGCTCGCGCGAATGCGGCGCGGGAACAGCTCGGTGATCAGCACCACGGACGGCACGACGTTCAGCACCAGCGGCAGGGCCAGCATCGCGACCACGGCCAGCAGCGTGCCGAGCGACGGCCGCGCGTTGAGCAGCAGGAAGGCGGGGTAGACCAGCACCAGCATCGCCACGCGCGACCACAGGATGGCGGGCTTGCGGCCGATGCGGTCGGACAGCCTGCCGGCATACGCAGACAGGGCCACCTGCACCAGTGCGGCGACGCAGCCGGCGGCCATGCTGAGCCCGAGCGGGATCTTCAGTACCGTCACCGCGTAGCTGGTCATGTAGTGCAGCACGATATAGGTGGCGGAGGTGCCGCCGATCGTCACCAGCACGCCGGCCACCACCACGCGGCCGTGCCCACGGAAGATTTCAGTCAGGCCTGCGCGTTCATGGCCCGGCGCGCCGGCGGCCGGCGCTTCGGCGGTTTCTTCCAGGTGGCGGCGGATATAGAGACCGAGCGGGATCACCAGGACGAGACCAGCCGGCTCGGCATCATCACGCGCCATAACGCGGTGCGCAGCCCCGCGGCGCAGTGCTTCACCGACTGCCTGCTGCAGGAAATCCGGCGCCGCGCGCGCTCGGCGGCGCAGAAGGACAGCGAGTTGTTCGACGAGCTGGAAGTCTTGTACTGAGCGCCCAGGGCTCGCGACTGCCCGGAAAAGAAAATCGGCCCCATGTGGGGCCGATGTGTCTGGGTGCGACCGGATCAGGCAGCTTCTTTCAGTTCCGCCAGCGCGCGCCGGCCCGCGACCAGTTGCTGCGCCACTTCGGCCACGCGGGCACCCAGGTGCTCGGCGGTGCGCAGGTCGGCCAGCGGCGGCACCACGTCGGCGCTTTCATCGGCGTTGGACTGTGCGGCGGCGCCCAGGAAGAAGCCGTGGCGGTTCAGCGAGTCCTCGGTCGACTTGGAGTTGTTGTGGCCCGGGGGCAGGCCCAGGTTGACCCAGTGCATGCCGTGCTGTGCCGCGAAGATCGCGATCTGCTGCAGCGTGGCCAGCTTGTCGCCGGAGCGCGAAGCCGCGTTGGTGAAGCCGGCTGCGACCTTGTTGGCCCACTTGCCGCCCTTGGCAAAGACATTGCGCGAGGTGGCGTCCATAAAGCCCTTGAACTGTGCCGAGGCGCTGCCCATGTAGGTCGGCGCGCCGAAGATGATGGCGTCCACCTGTTCCAGCGTGTCCCAGTGCTGGTCGATGTCCTCGACCGGGATCAGCAGGCTTTCAGTGCCTGCGACATTGCCGGCGCCGCGCGCAACGGCCTGGGCCTGCTTGGCGGTGTGGCCGTAGCCGCTGTGGTAGACGATGGCGACGCGGGTTTGTGCGGTGGTCATGATGGCGGATCCCCTTGGTAGTAGCGAAAATCTGAATACCCTTATGCTGCATCGCGTGATGGACTGGTGCGGTTGCGGCGGGTGGTGAAAGCAGTGTAGGGAGCCGTGGGGCGGACTGCGTGAGCGTCCATGCAATCAGTTGTTGAATTTTTCTGAACAACCGGAATCCGGTGCCGGCTCCATCTCCTCCGCGGGTTTTCCCCGCGGCCAAGCGCGTGGCAATAGTGCTGTGGACACGATAAAGTTGCGACACATTCACCTGTGCCCGGCGCCTCCATCCTCCGCGCCAGAACCCGCAACCGCTTCCGATCCCCATGAAACCAGGCGGCAGGCAGATTTTGGCGGTCCGGCAGCAGCGCCGTTCCGGTATCCCCCGCATCCCGTTCGCGAACCGCTCCGCGCTGGCGTTCGCCGCGCTGGTCCTGGCCAGCGCCGGCGCGCGTGCCGCCGACCCGCCCGGCACGGCAGTGGCCGCCGCCACTGCCGAAACGCTGCCCGACGTGGTGGTCAGCGCCACCCGCAGCGAGCAGCGCCGCTTTGACGCGCCGGCGGCGGTGGACAGCGTGCCGGTCGATCCGCTGCGCAGCGCCACGCCGCTGGTGAACCTGTCCGAGGTGCTGGCCGGCGTGCCGGGCGTGGCGGTGCGCGACCGGCAGAACTACTCGCAGGACCTGCAACTGGCGGTGCGTGGCTTTGGCACGCGCTCCACCTTCGGCGTGCGCGGCGTGCGCCTGTATGTCGACGGCATCCCGGCCACCATGCCGGACGGGCAGGGCCAGGCTTCCACTGCCGACCTTGCCAACGCCAGCCGCGTCGAGGTGCTGCGCGGCCCGTTTGCGCAGATGTATGGCAATGCGTCGGGCGGCGTGGTGCAGGTGTTCACGCCCGATCCGCCCAAGGACGGCTTCAGCGGGCGCGCGTCGACGGGCTTCGGCTCCGATGGCCAGTGGCAGGCGGGCATCGCGCTGGCCGGCGGCAACGACCGGCTCGGCGGCTCGCTCGACGCCTGGACCTACCAGACCGACGGCTACCGCGACCACAGCGCGGCGCGCCGCTACCAGCTCAATGCCAAGGTAGTGGCGCAGCCGGCGAGCGGCACGCGCGTGACCGGCCAGTTCAACTATTTCAACCAGCCGCTGGCGCAGGACCCGCTGGGGCTAACGCGCGCGCAGGCCGATGCCAATCCGCGCCAGGCGGTGTCCGCGGCGACCCAGTTCGATACCGGCAAGAACGTCGAGCAGACCCAGGCCGGCGTGGTGGTGGACCACCAGCTGACCGGGACCGACAGCGTGTCGGCACGCCTGTACGGCGGCACGCGCAACCTGTACCAGCGGCTGGGCTTCAGCGGAGCCGCGCCGAATTCGGCCGGCGGCATCGTCGACCTGGACCGCACCTACGGCGGCGCCGCGCTGTCATGGAGCCGGCGCACCGCCACCGCCGCCGGCCTGCCGCTGCTGTGGAGCGCCGGGCTCGAAGCCAACGGCATGCGCGATGGCCGCAACGGCTACGTCAACCAGAACGGCACGCAGGGCGCGCTGCGCCGCGACGAGACCAATACCGCGACCGACCTCGGCGCGTTTGCACAGTTCGACTGGACCTTCCACCCGGCCTGGCAACTGGTGGGCGGCGTGCGCGCCAGCCGGGTGCGGCTTGGCATTGACGACCACTTCATCAATGCGGCCAGCCCCGATGACAGTGGCAGCGCGACCTACAGCAACGTCAGCCCCGTGCTTGGCGTGGTGTGGCACGCGCTCGATTCCCTCAACGTCTACGCCAACCTCGGCCGCGGCTTCGAGACCCCGACGCTGACCGAAGTTGCCTACGGACCCGGCGGCGTAGGCAGCAACCTGGGGCTGCAGGCCTCCACCAGCCGCCAGGGCGAGATCGGCATCAAGTGGCTGGCGGCGGGGCAGCGGCTGGAGGCGGCGCTGTTCGATGCCGACAGCCACGACGAGGTGGTGCCCCAATCGAACAATGCCGGGCGCACCGTCTACCAGAATGTCAGCGGCGTGCACCGGCGCGGCTTCGAACTGGGCTGGCGCGGCGGCTTTCTCGGTGAGGTGGGCACGCCGGGCAAGGGCGGCGGCAGCCGTATCGAGGCAGGACTGGCCTATACCTGGCTCGATGCTTACTTCGGCGACAGCTTCGTCAACGCGCAGGGCCAGACTGTGGCGGCCGGCAAGCGCCTGCCCGGCACCGCGCGCCACAGCCTGGGCGCGGACTTGTCATGGCGGCCGGCTGCGCCGCTGACGCTGGGGGCAGAGATGCGCGTGGACAGCCGCGTCTACGCCAATGATCTCAACACGCAGGCCGCGCCAGGCTATGCGGTGTTCAACCTGCGCGCTGGCTATGAGTTCCGCATCGGCCCGACCCGGCTCTACGTCTTCGGCCGCATCGACAACCTCACCGACCGGCGCTATATCGGCTCGGTGATCGTCAACGAGGCCAACGGGCGGTATTTCGAACCCGCGCCGGGGCGGCGCTTCTTCCTGGGGCTGCGCGCTGCCCTTTGAGGCGCGCCGGATAGCGGTCAGCCTGCGGATCAGGACTCTATGCCGTCAGGCTGGCAAAGCTGTCCTGTATCCCTCAGAGCGGGCTAATGCCACTGGTTCCGGCACACCGTTGGTGTGCTCCCCCCTATGCTCTCACCACCATCGACAACTCGCTCGCCAGCGACGCCCAGTACGACGCAGGCGCGCTGGTGGCACACACTGACCGTGTAACCCCCATTGCAAGAAATCGTCATGGCATCGCGGGAGACTCGCGCGCGCCGGCCTGTCCGCTTATACCAGCCAACGAAAATCCCGCCTGAAAACTCAGATTTTTTTTATTCTGATTTAAATGGATCGCATTCATTTATAGGAAACGTCCGATATCCGGCTGGACTCCACTTCCATATAAAAGGCGTATTGATGCGCATCAAGTGCGGGCGCAGCGATCGCCCCGCAAAATAGCTAGCCATTGGCTGCCTGTGGCAGTCACCAATCCATTCTCACGGAGCGTGTTTGCATGGGCAGCCGATCGCTTTCCTCTCGTACCGTCACTGTCAAGGGCAATGGCCTGCCCGAATTGATGGGGCAGCCCGCGTTGGTGCTTTCCAAGCTGTCTGGCACCGAGCGCCTGTGCGAACTGTTCGAATACGAGTTGGAGCTGAAGACGCCGGACGACCGCCACGCGCTGTTCGGCCCGGCGGCGGACCTCGATACGAAGGCGCTGCGCGGCCAGGAGCTGACCGTCACGATTCAGCTCGACGGCATGGGCACCGGAATGGCGGGCGGTGTCGGCGCGGGCACGCGAGAAATCACGGGCATGGTCACCGATGTGCGCGGCCCCATTGCAGTCGGTCACCAGATTGTCTACCGCCTCACCCTGCGCCCCTGGCTGTGGCTGGCGACACTGACCAAGGACTTCCGCATTTTCCAGCAGCAAAGCGCCGTCGAAATCCTCGACGCGCTGCTCTCGGACTATACCTTCCCCGTCGAGCGGCGCCTGGACGTGGCACGCTACCCCAAACGCGAATACCAGGTCCAGTATGGCGAGAGCGATTTCGACTTCCTCCAGCGCCTCACTCAAGAATGGGGGATTTCCTGGCACATCGAACACAGCGAGGGCAAGCACCGGCTGGTGCTGACCGACGGCAACGGCGCCTTTGCCCCGTTTGCCAGCTCCGCCTACCATTCGATCCGCTGGGCACGCTCGTCCGACCGCATCGACGAGGAACACCTCCACGAGTTCGAGCTGCACGACCGGCTGGTGTCGGGCCAGTGGACCAGTTCCGACTACGATTTCGTCAAGACGCGGGCCGACTTGACGGTACGCGCTGCTGATCCACTCGACACCGCGCACGCCGGCCAGGAAATCTACGAGTTCCCTGGCGACCACAGCGAGCCGGCCACCGGCAACGACCCGTGGAAGGAAGGCGACCAGGTGGCCCGGCAGCGCATGGAAGCGCTGCGCCAGCATGGCAGCCGCGCCAGCGGGCGCGGGAATGTGCGCGCCATGGTGCCCGGCTGCACCTTCACGCTGGCGAACTTCATCCAGCCCAAGGCCAACCGCGAATACATCATTCTCGGCACGCACCTGCTGATCGAGGACGTACCGGAAGCGTCGGGCGGCAGCCAGCCGTGGCGCTGCGAGGTGGCATTCACCGCCCAGCCGTCCAACGAACTGTTCCGCCCCGAGCGCACCCAGCCCAAGCCGCGCACCCACGGGCCGCAGACCGCCACCGTGGTCGGTCCAGAGGGCCAGGAAACGTGGACCGATGAGTACGGGCGCATCCGTATTCAGCTGCACTGGGATCGGCAAGGCAAGCGCGACGCCAATAGCTCATGCTGGGTGCGGGTGGCCTCGTCCTGGCAGGGCGAGCGTTTCGGCGCCGTGCACGTGCCGCGCATCGGTCAGGAGGTGATGGTCGAGCACCTGAACGGCGATCCGGATTGCCCTATCGTGACCGGCAGCGTGCCCAACAAGCTGAACATGCCGCAGTGGCCGCTACCGGAGTTCCACGCGCTGTCGGGCTTCGTCAGCAAGGAGGTGCACGGGAATCGCACCAATACCTTCGTGCAGGACGCCAGCGAAGGACAGATCCAGACCCAGCTGCAGAGTGACCATCAGACCTCGTGGCTGGGGCTGGGCTTCCTCACTCGCATCATCCGCGGCAGTGGCCGCAAGGACAAGCGTGGCGAAGGCTTCGAGCTGCGCTCCGACGCGCAGGGCGTGGTGCGTGCCAATGGCCTGCTGCTTACCACCGAGCCCCGCGCCAACGCCAGTGCCCACCACAAGGACATGGGCGAGACGGTGCAGCGCCTCGCGGTGGCGCGTGACCAGCAGGAGACGCTGGCGGAACTGGCGCAGGAACACGACGCGCAAGAGTGCACCGACCAAGCCGAGGTCGCGAAGATCATCAAGGCGCAGAACGACGACATCCGGGGCAATGGTACCGCCAACGCCGAGACCGGCGACTTCCCAGAACTGGCCGCGCCCCACCTGGTACTGGCTAGCCCGGCCGGCATCGAGGCCAGTACCGCGCGCTCGACCCACTTCGCCGCTGGAGAGCACCTGGCCTTCACCAGCGCCGGGCACACGAGCCTCGCCATCGGGCAGCGCCTGCTGGCGAGCGTAAGCCGGGGCGTGCGCATCTTCATCCAGAGCATGGGCTGGCGGCTGGTCGCCGCCGGGGGCGACATCGACCTGCGCGCGCTGCAGGACAGCATCAACCTGCTGGCGAAGCTGAACGTCACGGCCACGGCCAACCGCATCACGCTGTCGGCCAAGGAGGAACTGGTGGTGGCGGGCGGTGGCAGCGCCACCATCTACAACGCGGGCGGCATCACCCACAAGACGAGCGGCGCGTACACCATCCGCGCGGCCAGCTATACCTTCACCAGTGCGCAGAAGTATGTCGCGCAGTTCCCCGAGCCGCCCAAGCCCGGCAAGGGCAATCTCGAACTGTTCAATCACTACGCCAACCGCTTGGGTATCGATGGTGGCGACTTCACGGTCGAGGACGCCTTGGGCAAGGTCACCACTGGCAAGCTCGACACCAAGGGCTTCGCGGCGGTTAGCGGCATCGCACCGGGCCCGGCCAGGGTCAGCTTTGGTAAGGACCCGACCGATACCTGGGCCGAGGGCAGCTATGTCGCCAAGCCAACCTGGCCGCCGGCCGGCGCATCGGCCGACGGCGCAGGCGCGCTGACGCAGGCTTCAGGCATTGCTGTCGGCACCGCCGCCGGCGCCATGGCAAGCCAGGTGCTGGCAGCCGCTGGACAGGCCACCCAGGCACTGCAACTGGCGCAACAAGTGGCCGGCGCGGTCAAGGCCGGTCCTGCCGGCTTGGTTGGCCTGGGCCTGTCCGGTGCGCAGAGCCTGCTGGGCGAGGCCATGCCAACCGCAGGCACGCCGACGCTTGCCAAGGCCAGCCCGCATCCCACGCAGACCACGATGCGCGTGCCCGGCTTTGTCTGAGCACATCGAGCCAAGAATACGAACAATCCTTGACTTGACCTATGGCTGAACCTACACCCGCAGCAAAGCCGCGCGAGCCGCAAACCGCCGTCGTGCCCCTGAACACCATCGCGCTCGAGGACATCGGCAAGGGCGCCGCCAGGTTCGACGCCTGGCTGCAAAGCGCCAGCGGCGGCCTCGTGACGCTGGAGCGCATCAAGACCGTGGCGGGCAGCCTGCCGGTGGTGGGCAACATTATCGCGCTGGTCGACGCCTTGGGCGATGTCGTCACGCTGGTACGCACCAAGTCGCAGAACTTCCTGGACTGGGTGAGCCTGGGCATCAACCTGATCGGCGTGTTGCCCGCGCCGCCGACCATGGCCGCCGCGAGGATGAGCCTGCGCCCGACGCTGGCGCTGGTGCGCCAGGAGCTACGCCAGGCGGCCAAGGCCGCGCTGGGGGATGGGATCATCGAGGTGCTGGTCGGGCACCTGAACGCCACCATCATCGGTGAGATCGATGACTTCGTGGCCAAGGCGCAGGCCAAGCTCGCCACCATTCTCAATGATGCCGGGGTGCTGGGCGAGAAGATGGTGCTGGAGGTCGCCGGCGGCCTGGAGAAGGTGGCGCTGGGCAAGCTCAACGCTGCCGGCAATGCGCAAACAGCGGTCAGCCAGGCACGAGAAGGTGCCAGCCAACTCCTGCATGATCCCAAGAAGGCCATTGGCAACTTCTTGAACGCTACCTGGAACGCCTACAAGGCCGCTGGCAAGGCCGTTGTCAACACGGCGGTCAAGGTTGGCATGCCGGCCGAAATCCGGCAGACGGTGGTGGCCCATGTCGGCCAGTTGCGCACCATGGGGCCCGTGCTGCGCGCGCAGATGACCAGGCTCGCCGACCCGAGGCTACAGCACAGCATTGGCTGGCTGCTGTCGATGCTGGTCCAGGCGGTGGCTGCCTGGCGCAAGAGGAAAGGCAACCATCAGGCCGCCAACGTCCACCCGAAGCAAACCAGCCAGGCCCGCAAGACCGGCCACGAAGGCGAACTGGAGGTGAGCAGCCACCAGGCGCCGGCCAAGGCCAGCCCCGGCTGCAAGAACTGTCCCGCGCCGGCGGGCAGCACCAACAGCATCAGTTTTGCAATGGGCGACGAAACGCTGTCGCACACCGATTTTGTCTTGCCGGGGCTGTTCCCCATCGACTGGGCGCGCACCTACCGCTCCAGCCTGGGCGCCTATGACGGCGGTGAACAGGGCGCGCGCTGGATCACGCCGTACACCACGCGCTTTGATGTGATACGCAAGGAGGGCCAGGAAGCGCTGCGCTACCATGCCGCCGACGGGCGCAGCCACGACTACCCGCTGCCGGCGGTGGGCAAGTTCCACCACGACCCCATCGATAACGTGACGCTGGTGCGGGTGTCGGAGAACGGCCTGACGCTGGCGCGCGGCTTCGAGAGCCAGGAAACCTACCGGCGCCATGGTCAGCGCTTCCGCCTGACCGGCATTACGCTTAGAAGCGGTGCAGGTGTCGCGCTGCACTACGACCACCGCATTGACGGCGACACCGTGCTGTCGGACGTGATCGCTTATCAGGGCGAGACCGTCTTCGCCCACGTTGGTGTGCGCCCGGATGCCAAGGGCCGGATTGCCGAGTTGTGGCAGATCGCAGACAGCAAGCTGGTGCGCCAGCTTTCCCGCTACACCTACGACGATGCGGGCGACCTCACCATGGCGCAGGACGAGAACGCCGCGCATTGGGAGTACACCTATCAGCACCATCTCGTCACGCGCTATACCGACCGCACCGGGCGCGGCATGAACCTGCAGTGGCAAGGTGACGGCCCGGACGCCAGGGCCGTGCGCGAATGGGCCGACGATGGCAGTTTCGATACCCGCCTGGAGTGGGACGAGAACATCCGGCTGACCTACGTTACCGATGCCCATGGCAACGAGACCTGGCATTACTACGACATTCTCGGCTACACCTATCGCATCCAGCACCCGGATGGCTTGTCGGAGTGGTTCTTCCGCGACCACGCCAAGAACGTGGTCAAGCATGTGCACACCGATGGCGCGGTCGATCGCTATGCCTACGACGAGCGCGGCAATCTGGTCGAACACATCCGCCCCGACGACAGCGTGGTGCACTACGCCTGGGATGATAAGGACCAGCTCATCAAGATCCGCGACGCCGAGGGCGGGCTGTGGCTGCGCGATTACGATATCAAGGGCAACCTGACCGAGGAAATCGATCCGCTCGGGCACAAGACAGCATACGCCTACAACAAGTCGGGCTTGCCGGTGGAGATCACCGATGCCAAGGGCGGCAAGAAGCAGCTCGCCTTCACCGCCACCGGACAGCTGGCCAGCTACACCGACTGCTCGGGCAAGACCAGCGCCTGGAAGTACGGCGAGCGCGGGGAACTGGTCAGGTTCACCGATGCGGCGGGCAATGCCACCCAGTACCACTACGAGGCCGGGCAGCTCGCCAGCGTTACCCATCCCGACCAGCGGGTGGAGCGCTTCGAGCGCGACGCCGAGGGGCGGCTGCTGGTGCACACCGATGCGCTGCACCGCCGCACCGCCTGGCGCTATAACGAGGTCGGTCTGATTGCCGAGCGCACCGACGCCGCCGGCCAGACGCTCAGCTACCGGTGGGACCGGCTGGGACGGCTGGCCACGCTCACCAACGAGAACAGCGCCAGCACCGAATTCCAGTACGACCCGGTGGGGCGCCTGCTGCGCGAGAGCGGTTTCGACGGCAAGACGACCGAGTACAACTACGACCCGGCAAGCGGCTTGCTGGATTGGACGGTGGACTCGGGCCAACTGATGACGGATTTCGTCTTTGACGCCATGGGTCGCCTCACGCGCCGCCGTGCGGGGCTGATCGACGCCGACAACCGGGTGCCGCATGTACTGACGGAAACCTTCGCCTATAACGGCAACGGGCGCCTGATCCTGGCCGAAAACGCCGACAGCCGCCTGCAATGGTTCCACGATGCAGCGGGCAATGTGGTACGCGAGCACCAGCACTACCGCTGCCTGAAGGAGCCGCTGGTGGCCGTGTGGCGGCACGAATACGACGCGCTGAACCAGCGCATCGCCACCGTTCGCCCGGACGGGCACCGCGTGGGCGTGCTTACCTACGGCTCGGGCCATGTGCACGGCGTGATGCTGGACGACCGGGAGTTGGTGCAGTTCGAGCGCGACAACCTGCACCGGGAGATTGCCCGCACGCAGGGCAACCGGCTGGCGCAGGCGCAGGTGTACGACCCCGCGGGACGCCTCCTGGAGCAGACGCTTTCACACGTCGAGGGCGCCCATGCGGGCCAGCGCATGCTGCGCCGCGAGTACCAATACGATGCGGCGGGGCAACTGTCCAGCATCCGCGACCTGCGGCGCGGCACGCTGCAATACCGCTACGATCCGGTGGGGCGCCTGCTGGAGGCCAACAGCGCGCTCGGGGTGGAAACCTTTGACTTCGACCCGGCGGGCAATCTGCTGCACGACCCCGACACGCGCGTATTCAAAGCCGACCCGGCCCGTGGCCGGCCCGAGTTCCACAGCCGCCTGCAAGGCCGCCCGAAGCTGGTGGACAACCTGCTCAAGCAGTACGCCGGTACCCACTACGAGTGGGACGAGCGCGGCAACCTGAGTTTGCGCGTGGTCAACGGTGTCCATGAGCGCTTCGCCTGGGATGCCTTCAACCGGCTGGTGGGCTGGCACAATCCGAAGGTGGAGGTGCGTTACCGGTACGACGCACTTGGGCGGCGGCTGTCCAAGTCGTCATCGGCCAACTACTTCGAGAATCAGAATGACGGCGAAATCTACCGGCGCAACGAGCGGGCACGGCTGAACCAGGAATACGGCTGCGCCTTCACGCTGTATGGCTGGGACGGTGACCAACTTGCGTGGGAGAGCCGCCAGGAACCCGAGGGCCGGTGTCGGCGACCACTTCCGGATAATACCGGGTGCGGAGCGCACCACGCACTACCTGTACGAGCCGGGCAGTTTGGTGCCGCTGGCGCAGGCGGTGCGGCGCGAGGCCATCGACCTGCTGCCTGAACCCGCCTGGGAGGGCGACTACGACCTGGACGACGATCCGCTGTGGACCCGCGAGATTGCGCCGCAGCCGTTCGAGGCGCTGGCCTGGTATCAATGCGACCACCTGGGCACGCCGCAGGAACTGACCGACGAGGCGGGCGAGCTGGCGTGGAGCGCGCAGTACAAGGCATGGGGCGCCGCGCAGGAGGCAATCTCGAACGCCGCGAGGAAGGCCGGCATCCAGAATCCGCTGCGCTTCCAGGGGCAGTATTACGATCACGAGAATGGGCTGCACTACAACCGGCACCGGTATTATGATCCGGGAACCGGGCGCTTCGTCTCCAAAGACCCTATCGGGCTGGCTGGCGGGCTGAACCTGAATCAGTACGCGCCGAACCCGATAAGCTGGGTTGATCCGCTCGGGCTGGCATGCAGTCAGACGCGGCGCGCTAGTCTGAGAGAAGTTCGGCGACAGCTTGGCATTCCAATGTCTCAGCAACCAACAAGTCAGAAAATGGTTCCATTAACTGACTCAAGCGGTGCTTGGATCCTCGGCAACGACAAGCACCCGATCATGACCAGAGAGTTGACCTATCAGTTGAATGGGAAGAACGTGATTATTCAAGACCACTCGGCAGGGCACTACTACAATGAAGGAGGTGTTGGCGACCAGCCGTCGCACCATAATGTACGCCCCGAAGACAATACTCGGACGGGCAAAGTCGATGGTATGGACGATCATTACCATTTCAATTGCCGGAATAAGAAATGAAGACAACTGCGAGGTTAATGAATCCCAAAGCCATGATTTCCATATATGGTGAGTTTCCGTCACTTAGTGGATCTGAACTTTCTGACGTCCATGTCAAGCGCGATGAGCCGCGGCTATCGGTCAAGCTTATAACTGAAGAGAAGCCAAAATCTTGCCCTGACCGATGGCCCAAGAACTATGACGTGGTTCATATTAAGCTATCATTTGTCGGCTTGAGCTGCTTGTCCTTCAGCCACTGGGGGCATGAGAACATCATCGACAAGTTCGAATGGGAGGATATGGAAGAATCAGTATCTGTGCGGTTTGTATGCAAAAATCAAACTACGTTGGCATTCTCATGTGATTGGATTCGCATCGAGAGCATTACTTACGGGCATGTTGGCAGTCCGTGAAAGACATACGAAGGGGCCGCAAGCTGACGCCGCGCCCTCGAATCAGTAACGTGTCGAACCCGGTAGGCCCTGTGGAATTGAGTCACGGCAATCAGCCTGCCCCCGACCAACGGGCTATCAGAACCACAATGTTATCCATGATCGATGGACGGCATATCCGATACATTAGTGGGGCGACAAAATGATTTGCCACAAGGTGTGGATAGGATGAAATTGTTGAAGCAAGGATTAACAGGTCGCTGAAATACCTCCAGCGGACGTCAGCGTGACAACTGGCTGAAGCGTTGATTTGAGGACCCCATCCAACCCCACATTCATGCGCGGCGGAGACACCTTCACCGAAAGTTTGTTCACCATGCGGCGTCTGGATGATTTCGTGCCGAAGTCGCACCCGCTGCGCTCGATCCGAACCATGGCCAACCAGGCGCTGGTGAAGATGGACCGGTTGTTCGCGCAGATGTACGAGGCCGACATCAAGGGTGGCCGGCCTAGCATCGCGCCGGAGAAGTTGCTGCGCGCCATGCTGCTGCAGGTGCTCTACAGCATCCGCTCCGAACGTCAATTGATGGAGCAGACGCAGTACAACCTGCTGTTTCGCTGGTTCATCGGGCTATAGATGGACGCCCCAGTTTGCGTGCCAACGGTTCACCAAGAACCGCGAACGGCTGACTAAGCATGATGCTGTGATCGAGTTCTTCAACGAGGTGCTGGCTATCGCGCAGAAGAAGAACTGGCTGTCGGGGGAGCACTTCAGCGTCGACGGCACGCTGATTCAGGCGTGGGCAGGCCACAAGAGCTTTGTGCGCAAGGACGGCGGTGACAAGGACGATAACGACGGCGGTAACTTCAAGGGTCGCAAGCGCAGCAACGACACGCACGAGTCCAAGACCGATCCCGATGCCAGGCTGTACCGCAAGGGCAAGACTGCGAGTGAACTGCGCTACATGGGCTATACCCTGAGCGACAACCGCCACGGCCTGGTGGTGAACGCCATGGTGACCAATGCGGACGGACACGCCGAGCGCGAGGCCCGCGAAGGTCATGCATCAACGATGCCAGGCAGGTGACTGAAGATCTGAATGTGGAAGTCACCGTGGGCGCGGATAAAGGCTACGACGCGCAGGAGTTCATTCAAGCCTGCCTGGAGATGAAGGTGACGCCGCATGTGGCGCAAAACACCTCGGGTCGGCGCTCGGCGGTTCCTGATGCCATTGCCCGCAGCGAGGGATATGCCATCTCGCAGCAAAAGCGCAAGCTGATCGAGCAAGGCTTCGGCTGGGTCAAGACGGTCGGGCGCATGCGCCAGGTGATGGTGCGCGGACTGAAGCGAGGCGACTAGATGTTCGTGCTGAGCATGGCCGCCTACACCTCGTGCGCATGCGTTCGCTGGGAAAAATCCGTCCGCAGTTGCAGTAAGCGGGCCAAGAATGCCGGAAACGGGCGCCCAACAGCCGAAAAAAACGATTCAGGGGCGCATAGCTTCCGGATTGTGAAATCAAGCAGTGCTTACCTGCACAGGCGGAAAGCATTCCGTTTGTGCGGCAGTACTTCAGCAGCCTGCTAGTCTGCTATTACCTTGAGCGTAGCGCCGACAGCGGGTCACTGCTGGCGTTGGCCTATTGCGGGCTTCTTCCTGAACCTGTTTAACCTGGTTCCGCTTTCACCCTTCGATGGCGGGGGGCGGGCTGTGGCAATGACAGCACCAGCCCGTTACTGTTACGGTCACTGCGGCGGCGCGCAAGCCACCGAGGTAAAATCGCCCCGGCCGCACAATCCGGCGAGGCGCCGGGTGCCCTGCGATCTGTAGCCAGACTCCAGCAATTCCCAGTCAACCGCGCCAGCTAGAGGCATTGGTTTGCGAGGGGAAGCAAACCGCCAGCAGGCCAGTTTTCTCAGCGATCAGAGGGCACTAGCTCCTGACCAGCAACACCGGGCAGTGCGCATGGGCAAGCACTCGCCTGGCGACCGAGCCGATGATGGCATCCAGGAAGCCGCCGCGGCCGTGCGAGCCCATCACGATCAGGCTGGCGCCGATGCTGCCCGCGTACTCGACGATGCGGGCCGGTGCGAAGCCGACGAAGCCGTGGCACTCGCAAGCGATACCGGCCTCGCCCAGGATGCTCGCCACGGACTGCATCGCCTTGTCGTTCTGTTCGCGATGCCAGGCATCCAGGGTGGACCGGTCGATGAAGGTCTTGATGTCGCCAGCCACATCCGGTTCGCAGTGCACCACGTGCACCACGAAATCGCGGCTGAACAGGGGATTCTGTACCAGGTAGCGGGCGGCCGCGTCGCTATAGGCCGACCCGTCGGTCGCAAGCAGGATCTTGTTCATGGAATCGCTCCTTATGTGCGCCGGTTCCCTGCCCTGCGCTCGCGCGGGGCGCAGTGGCCGCCCAGTTCGTCCCCGGCGTGCGCAAGCGTGCGCCTGGCCCTGGCCCGGCTGACCAGGACGGACACGAACAACGTCATGGCGACGGCGCCGAGAGACCAGTGCACCGGCACATGGAACCACGGCTCGGCCAGCATCTTGGCGCCGATAAAGGCCAGCACGATGGCCAGGCCGTACTTCAGATAATGGAAATGCTGCGCCAGGTTGGCCAGCAGGAAATACAGCGCCCGCAGCCCCATGATGGCGAAGATGTTCGAGGTGAAGACGATGAACGGGTCGGTGGTGACGGCGAAGATGGCCGGAATGCTGTCGACGGCAAACACCAGGTCGGTCGCCTCGACCAGCAGCACCACCAGGAACATCGGTGTCGCATGGCGCAGGCCGTCGACGCGCACGAAGAAGTGCTCGCCGTGATAGTCCGCGGTGATCCGCATATGCGCACACAGGAAGCGAACGATGGGATTGCGCGAGAGATCGGGGGCACGCCTGGAGACGAACAGCATCTTGATGCCGGTGAACAGCAGGAACACGCCGAACACGTAGAGGATCCACGAGAATTCGCTGATCAGCCACACGCCGAGCAGGATCATGACGGCGCGCATCACGATCGCGCCGACCACGCCGAACAGCAGCACCCTGCGCTGCAACTCCGGCGGCACCGCGAAATAGCCGAAGATCATCGCGAACACGAACATATTGTCGACCGACAGCGACAGCTCGATCAGGTAGCCGGTATAGAACTCCAGCACCTTGCGGTCTGCGGTCTCGCGTCCGGCGCTTCCGGCCAGCAGCCACCACAGGGCGATGCCGAAGAGCACCGCCAGCGTCGACCAGGCCAGGGTCCAGCCCAGCGCCTCGCGCGTTGAAACGCGGTGCGCGTGCCGGCCGCCAAGGACGAACACGTCCACCACCAGCGTCCCCAGCACCAGGACCAGGAAGCCGGCCCACATCGGGGCGGTGGCAAAGGTATCCATGCCGCTAGGGTCCTGCTCCGTCGGCAGATGTCATGGCAAGTTCCTCGCGGCGCGGGGCACTAGGCCCGCCTCGCATCCCGGTGCGTCGTGCGCCGCGCATCCGGTTCGCCGCAGTAATGGAGGATCTCGGCGCGGGCGGTGTTGCGCAGGCGCATGGCGGCGGGCCAGTCTGCGCCGTCCGGCCAGAGCGGGCTGCCGATGACCACGCCGATTGGCCCGCGGCGCGGCAGCCACTGGCCGTCGCGCAGCACCGAGCGGGTGCCGCGGATGGCGACCGGCACCACAGGCGCGCCGGCCCGCGCGGCCGCCAGGAAAGCGCCCGAGCGGAAGGCCTGCAGCCCCGGCGCACGGCCGAAGGTGCCTTCGGGGAAGAACAGCGCCGAATGCCCGGCGCGCACCGCGGCCACCACGCGCTCCACATCCTCGTGCTCGCGCACGTTATCGAAGCGGTCGATGAAGTCCGCGCCGATGCTGGCCAGGTAGGTGCCGGGAATGCGCTGGCGCTGCAGCTCGCGCTTGGCGACCATGCATACCGGCGTGGGCAGCGCGGCCACCAGCACGATGCCGTCCAGGTAGCTGGCGTGGTTCGAGACCAGGATGCAGGGCCGGTTGCGCGGCAGGTGCTCAAGCCCTTGCACGAACCAGGGCACCGCGCCCAGCCTGAGAAACAGCCGGGCGGCGTGGTGGCTGAGCGTCCAGCCCAGTGCCGGCCGGTGCAGCGCAACCGATGCCAGCCAGGTCGCCGGCGCCAGCGTTGCGAACAGGAGCCAGGTGTAGAGCGCGTAGGACAGGCTCGCGGCGGTCTGCCGGCCGCGCCGCAGTTCCGGCCGCAGCGCGCGCCAGCCAAAGCGCGCGATCTGCAGCCAGGGCGCTTCCACGCCGCGGCCGGGGCGTCCGTGCTCGAAGCGCTCGCGGCAGGCGGCGCGCCGGATCTTGCCGCTCGATGTCTTCAGGATGCTGTGCGGCGGCACCAGCGCGATATGGTCGGGCGGCATGCCCAGCACGTCGAGGGCGGTCTTCAGCGCCTGCCGGTGCAGCGCGCGGCGCGCCTGCACATCCTTCTCTGCGGTTTCCGCCATCACCACGATGCGTTCCGTGCCGCTATCCGGATCGGGACTGCCGAACACGGCCACGCAGCCCTTGCGTATGCCGGGGATGGCGCCGACCGCCTGCTCCAGTTCATAGGGATAGATATTGCGGCCGCCGCGAACGATGGTTTCCTTGGCGCGCCCGGTGATATAGACCTCATCGGCGGCGATATAGGCATAGTCGCCGGTGTTCAGCCAGCCGCGGTCGAACAGCTGGCGGGTCTGCACGGGATTGCGGAAATAGCCGCTGGTGGCTGAAGGGCCGCGGAACTGCAGCAGGCCTTCATGCCGCTCGCCCAGTTCGCGTCCTGTGGCGTCGACGATGCGGACTTCGTGGCCGGACAGCGGCCGGCCGCAGGACGGGAATTCCAGTGTCTCGCGCTCGCCAGTGGGCCCGTGTTCGCCCGCGGGCACGGCCACGGCAGTACGCGTGAATTTGTCGCGGTCGATGCGGTCGGCCGCCAGCCCTCGGCCAAGCGGCGGAAAGGTCAGGCCCAGCGAGGCCTCCGCCAGCCCGTACACCGGCGCGGCAGCCTGCGGGCGCAGGCCGTAGCGGGCAAAGCGCTCCATGAAGACGCGCATGGTCTGCAGGCTCACCGGCTCCGCGCCATTGAAGACGAAGCGCCAGCTGGACAGGTCCAGCCCGGCCAGGTCGGCATTGGCGAGCTTGCGCAGGCACAGTTCGAAGGCGAAGTTGGGCCCGCCCGAGAGCGTGCCGCGGTACTTGTGGATCGCCCAGAGCCAGCGCTCGGGCCGCGCCAGGAAGGCAAGCGGCGACATCACCACCAGCGGGTAGGCGTAGTACAGGCTGCCCAGCCAGGCGCCGATCAGGCCCATGTCGTGATAGAGCGGCAGCCAGCTGACAAAGACGTCCTGCGAGCCGACGGCCAGGGTCTTGCCCATGGCGCGCAGGTTGGCCAGCAGGTTGGCATGGCTGAGCACGACCCCCTTGGGCGAGCCGGTGCTGCCTGAGGTGTATTGCAGCAGGGCGATGTCGTGCGCGCGCAGCATCGGATGGACCGGGGCGCCGCCGCCGTCCGCCAGCTCCTGCGGCGTGAGCACGCTATGCAGCGTTCCCGTGCTGGCCTTGAGCAGGGCCGCCAGCGGCCGCGCCTGTGCCACCGTGATCAGGACCGGCGCCTGCGCGTTGGCCAGGATGCCGGCGTGGCGCTGCAGGTGGTCGCCGATCTGCGCCAGCCGCGCCGGCGGGTAGAGCGGCACCGGAATCCCGCCCGCCAGCAGCACGCCGCAGAAGCTGTAGAAGTATTCGGGGCTGGTGGGCAGCATGATGGCCACGGCCGTGCCCGCGCTCACGCCGCGGGACACCAGCCCGGCCGCGATGGCCGCGGCGCCGCGGTGCAGCTGGGCAAAGCTGATCTGCGTGTCTGCGCCGTCGCCGTCCTGCAGGATGATGTGGGTGCGCTCCGGGTGGCTGCGCAAGTGCCAGCGCAGCACGTCCGGCAAGGTGGCGGCACTGTCGGGCGCCTGTGCCGCCGGGGCAGGGCGGGCCTGGCGCAGGTGCGTGCCGCTCGCTCCGGGCGGCAGGTCCTGGGCGGCGAGCAAGGCGCGCAGCAGCGCGCGCGGGGTGTCGGCCTGGGCCAGCACCTGCTCCGGCAGGCTGACGCCGAAGCGGTGTTCAAGGCGGGTCAGCAGCTCGGCGCGCGTGAGGCTGTCGAAGCCCAGGTCGCCTTCGAGCGTGCTGTCCAGCGCGACCGTCACTTCGGACTCTGCCGGCGGGCGCATGGCCGAAGACATCTCCCGCACGATGCCGAGCAGGGCATCTTCGTAGTTCTGCCTCGGGGGAGAATCCGCTTTCATGCGCGTACGGCCTCTGTCCACGCGACACCGCGGCCGCCGCCGAGTGCTGGCTGGCACGGCGGCCCTTGTCGATGACGCCTGGACTGACACCCTAAAGATAGGCTGCGTGCGGAAATTGTCGAGGCAGGTGCCGAACCGGGCACAGGCGGGCAAGCCCCGACTGCACGCCGATCCGGCAGCATCGTGCACATGACAATGAAATCCGCGCCCGCGTACGGGTTGCCTCTCTATGCTGGAAGGTAGAGCGCGGACGCGCATTCCCGAGGATGGCAAAGCCATGAACGCTGACGCAGCCCTGGCCGGCCGGATCCTGGAGGTTGCCCTGATGCTGGGCGAGCGCAGCGGCTGGGATGCCCTGCACCTGCATGACGTTGCCGACGACATGGGCATCGGCCTGGACCAGATCCATCGGCATTACCGGCAGAAGGACGACCTGGCCGAGGCCTGGTTCGAGCGGGCCGACCTTGCGCTCGTGCGCGCTTCCTCGCGTGAAGGCTGGGCCGCCCTGTCCCACCGCGAGCGCCTGGAGCAGGCCATCCTCGCCTGGCTCGAGGCGCTGGCTCCGCACCGGCAGCTCACCGCCCAGATGCTGCGCTACAAGCTGCAGCCGGAGCACGTGCATCTGCAGGTGCAGGGCCTGCTGCATATCAGCCGCACCGTGCAATGGCTGCGGGAATCGGCGCGCCTGCCCGAATCCGGCTGGCGCCGCGAATTGGGCGAGGTCGTGCTGACCGGAATCTTCCTTTCCACCTTTGGCTGTTGGCTACGCGACCGTTCTCCGGATTCCGGCCACACGCAAGCGTGGCTCGAACGGCAACTGCGCTGCGCCGAGCGCCTGGCCTGGCGCCGCCCTGGCGACAAGGGAGCCCGGTCCGGATGGACACGATCACCCATGCCTTGATGGGGGCGCAGGCCGCGCTCGCCATCCCTGTCGCCGAGGTTCCGGGCCGGCGACTCAGCACGCGCGAACGCCTGCTGCTTGGCGCTGCGGCCGGTGCCTTTCCGGATATCGATTTCCTGGGTTTTTTGGTCCATCCGCTGCGTTTCCTGGCGCAGTGGCACCAGGGGCCGACCCATTCGCTGCTGCTGCTCCCCGCCTGGGGCGCGCTGCTTGCCGGCCTGTTCTGCCTGGCGGCGCACCGGCGCGAGGCCTGGAGGGAAGCGTTCGCCGTCAGTTGCCTCGGCGTGGCCAGCCACATCGCGCTGGACCTGGTCACGGTCTATGGCACCCGCATCTTCTATCCCGGCTCCGAACGGCGCTTCAGCCTTGGCACCAGCTTCCTGATCGATCCGCTGTTGAGCGGCATTGTCGTGTCCGGACTGGTCCTGGCACTGTTGCTGGCGCTGCAGTGGCGCGGTCGGGCGGCACTGGCGGGCATGGCGCTGCTGTGTGCCTATGTCGGCGTCCAGGCTGTGCTCAGGCAACGGGCGCTGGAACTGGGCAACGAATCCTTGCGCACTGCCGGTATCCAGGCGCAGCGCGTGGATGCGCTGCCCCAGCCGTTCTCTCCGTTCAACTGGAAACTGATTGCCCGCGCGGAGACGGACTACCGCGTCGCCCACGTCAACCTGGCCGGGCATCGGGCCTGGGTGCCGCAATGGCAGGTGCTGGGGCGCCTGCCGGCCATGGCCAGGGCCTACGAACCGCCCGGGCGCATGGTCTGGACCGAGCGGCCGCAGCTGCTGGAGGCGCCGGCTGAGCAGGCGCTGGCATGGCAGCTCTGGGTGCGGCCGGACTTTGCCGATTTCAGGCAGTTCGCGGTCTATCCGGCCTTGTCCGCCATCACGGCGATGCGGGCATCGCCATCCGTGCCGCCGGGCGCAGCGGTCGCCTGCGTCTGGTTCACCGACCTGCGCTACGACCTGCCCGCGCTGGAAGACATCTTCCGCTATGGCTATTGCCGCGACAGTGCGCAGGCACCGTGGCGGCTGTACCGGCTTGCCTATTTCAGCCAGGACCAGCGCCAGCGCCTGGACTAGGGCAGCGAGGCGCTTGGCCACGCATCGATTTGCCTGTTCCGCGATAGACCTTTAAGGTGTCGGCTTTGGCCGGCGCATACCGGGATTCCGGGACCCGGCCGGCCCGGAGCCCGCCACATGACCGCACCCCAGCCCGACGACCGCACCCGCCGCATCATGCTGTGGGTGGTGGCGGTCGGCTTCTTCATGCAGACGCTGGACTCGACCATCGTCAACACCGCGCTGCCGTCGATGGCGCACAGCCTGGGCGAGAGTCCGCTGCGGATGCAGTCGGTGGTGATTGCCTACTCGCTGACCATGGCGGTGATCATCCCGGCATCGGGCTGGCTGGCTGACCGCTTCGGCACCCGCACCATCTTCCAGACCGCCATCGGGCTGTTCGTGGTGGGTTCGCTGTTGTGCGCCTACGCGCCTACGCTGAACTTCCTGATCGGCGCGCGCGTGGTGCAGGGCGTGGGCGGGGCCATGCTGCTGCCGGTGGGGCGGCTCTCGGTGCTGCGCACCTTCCCGCGCGAGCAGTACCTGCAGGCGCTCAGCTTCGTCGCCATCCCCGGCATGATCGGCCCGCTGATCGGGCCGACGCTGGGCGGCTGGCTGACGCAGGTGCTGTCGTGGCACTGGATCTTCCTGATCAACGTGCCGGTCGGGCTGCTGGGCGCACTGGCCACGGTGCGCTATATGCCCAACGCGCGGCTGACCGGCATCGGGCCCTTTGACATCGCCGGCTACCTGCTGCTGGCCATCGCCATGCTGTCGCTGTCGTTCTCGCTCGACGGGCTGGCCGGGCTGGGCTTCCAGCATGCCACCGTGCTGATGCTGCTGATCGCCAGCATGGCCGCGCTGACCGCCTACGGGCTGCACGCCAACCGGCGCAAGCAGCCGCTGTTCCCGCTGCGGCTGTTCCGCATCCACAGCTTCAGCGTGGGGCTGCTGGGCAACCTGTTCGCCCGGATCGGCAATGGCTCGATGCCGTTCCTGATCCCGCTGACGCTGCAGATCAGCCTGGGCTATTCGCCGTTCGATGCGGGCCTGATGATGTTGCCCGTCACCGCCGCCGGCATGGCCTCCAAGCGCCTGGCCACGCGCCTGATCCAGCGCCACGGCTACCGCCGCGTGCTGGTGGCCAATACCTTCGTGGTGGGGCTGGTGATGGCAGCCTTTGCGCTGATCACGCCGCAGTTGCCGCTGTGGCTGCTGGTCCCGCTGCTGGCGCTGTTCGGCATGGTCAATTCGATCCAGTTCACGGCCATGAACACGGTCACGCTGAAGGACCTGAGCGGGGCCGGCGCCAGCAGCGGCAACAGCATGTTGTCAATGGTGCAGATGCTGTCGATGAGCCTGGCGGTGACCGCGGCGGGCGCCTTGCTGGCGACCTTCCAGCACCGCTTCGGCGGCGATTCCACGGCGGTGCTGCCGGCGTTTCATGCCACCTTTGTCTGCATGGGGCTGATCACGTGCGCGTCGGCCTGGATCTTCATGCAGCTGGGGGTGCGCGAAGCCGCGCCGGCGATACCGGTGCAGCATGGCGAGAAGGAGGTGTGAGCGCCTGCGCCCGGGCGCCTGCGTGACACATGGGGCGCTTTGCGGGGGCGGCCGCGAACTTACCCGCACTTCGCGGCTCCTATCCACATGAGCCGGCAGCGCCCGGTGCAGGGAGGCGCCCATGCAGCCGACAGGCAAGCCCGAGACCGAACCCGCCATTCCGCCGTCGTCCGGCGCCACTGCCGGCGGCAGCACGGTGCCGCGCACGGCCCCGGCCACCCCTGACGGCGCCGGCGCGGTGCCGGGGCCATTGGCGGCGCCCGGCAAGGTCCATGCGGCGGCGCAGCCGGCGCTGGTCACGGACCGGGACTGCCCGCCGCCGCACATGCTGCCCGGCTGCGCTTGCGCCGACATGCTGTCGCCCGCGGCGCGCTACTGCGAGCTGTTCGTCGACGTCCAGCACAGCGGCCTGTTTGCCGACAGCAAGACCTTCCCTGACTGCATTCCCAACTGCGACCCGGACCTGATCGTGGCACGCTACCGCGAAACGCGCGACACGCCGGGTTTCTGTCTGGCGGATTTCGTGCAGGCGCATTTCACCCGCGCCACCGTGCCGGAGAGCCACTACGTGTCAGACCCGGCCAGCACCCTGCGCGAGCATATCGACGGCCTGTGGCCGGTGCTGACGCGCGAGCCCGTGGCCCATCCGCCGTTGTCGTCGCTGTTGCCGCTGCCGCACCGCTACGTGGTGCCGGGCGGGCGCTTCGGCGAGCTGTATTACTGGGACTCCTACTTCACCATGGAGGGGCTGGCTGGCAGCGGGCGCGGCGACCTGATGGTGGAGATGGCGCGGAACTTCGCCTACCTGATCGACACCTATGGCCTGGTGCCGAACGGCACGCGCAACTACTACCTGAGCCGCTCGCAGCCGCCGGTGTTTGCGCTGATGGTGGACCTGCTCGAGCGCGAGCAGTTGGCCAGCGCCATCGACTTCCTGCCGCAGCTGCGCCGGGAATACGCCTTCTGGATGGACGGTGCCGACTGCGTGCGGCCGGGCCACGCGCACCGACGGGTGGTGTGCCTGCCCGACGGCGCGGTGCTGAACCGCTACTGGGACGACCGCCCGTGGCCGCGCGAAGAGGCCTTCCTGGAAGACATGGAGACCGCAATGCGCAGCGGCCGGCCGCATCACCTGGTGTTCCGCGACCTGCGCGCCGCGGCGGAATCGGGCTGGGACTTCAGCTCGCGCTGGCTCGATTCGCCATCCACGCCCACCGGCCAGCCCGCGGACCTTGCCACCATCCGGACCACGGCGATGCTGCCGGTCGACCTCAACGCATTGCTCTGGCACCTGGAAACGCGCCTCGCCGTGCTGTGCGAGCAGGCGGGCGATGCCGCGGCGGAGGCTTACCGCGTGGCGGCGCAGCGGCGCGAGGCAGCCATCCTGCAATACATGTGGAACGACACCGCGGGCGCCTTTGTCGACTACGACTGGTGCCGCGGCGCGCCGCGGCTGTGCCTGACCGCGGCAATGGTGATGCCGCTCTATCTCGGTCTTGCGTTGCCGTCGCAGGCGCAAGCCGTGGCGCAGGCGGTGAAGGACCGGCTGCTGGTTGACGGCGGGCTGGCCACCACGGAATGTGCTTCGGGCCAGCAATGGGACCATCCCAATGGCTGGGCGCCACTGCAATGGCTGGCCGTGCGCGGGCTGGCACGCTATGGCCATGACGACCTGGCGCGTGAGATTGCGCAGCGCTGGCTGGCGACCGTGGCCAGTCTCTACACCCATGAATGCAAGCTGGTGGAGAAATACCGCATCCGGCATATCGAAGGGCCGGCCCGGGGAGGGGGCGGGGGCGAGTATCCGTTGCAGGATGGCTTTGGCTGGACCAACGCGATTGCCGGCGCGTTGATGGCTCTATACGGAGAGGTGCCGGCAAGATGCCGGGCGGATGATTTGGCGAGCTGAGGTGGGCACACTGCGCTTGCATCGCGTTGGGGGGATTTGGGGATTGCTGCTCAATGCGGTCGGGGTGTCGCTCTTGACTAGCGTGGGGTGTTTTGCCGGCTGCGCCGGCGAAACAGCCCACGCCTGCCAAGAGCCACAGCCGAATCGCATGGCAACAACAAGAACAGCCACCTTCAAAATTTCACGGACACACTCATCCAGTACCGGCGCCCATCCTCGACATGCCCATAGTCGGTGTAGTTCACCTGCTTGTCGAAGAGGTTGTAGATCCCGGCAAACACCGACACGTTCCTGGTAACCGTGTAGGTCGCCCCCAGGTCGACAGAGGTGTACGACGGCGCCACCACGGTGCTGGATGACGGCCCCGTGATCGGCTGGCTTTCCTTGCCGCGGTAGTTGACGCGCGCCCAGGCATTGACCTTTTCGCTCGGCCGCCAGTTCAGCGTGGCCACCAGCAGGTGCATCGGCAACTGGTTCAGCGGCTGACCCTGGTACTGGCCGCTCTTCTGTTCCGACTTGGTATAGGTATAGCTGCCGGTCAGTGACCACGCCTGCGCGATCGGCCAGCGCAGGCTGGCTTCCACCCCGCGCGAGTAGGCGCGGTCCACGTTCATGTAGGTGGTCGGGTTGGCGCCGAACCGGTTAGGTCCGTCGGTGCACTGCGTGGCCGGGCAGGCGACGCGCGTGATCTTGTCCTTGAAGTCGTTGTTGAACAGCGTCACGCCCGCCTGCAGGCCGTTGCCCTTGTCATAGAGCAGGCCCAGTTCCTGCGACAACATCGTCTCGGGCTTCAGGTCCGGGTTGCCGTACATATTGCCGCCGCGGCTGGTCTGGCCCCAGCCGGCCACGGTCTGGCGCAGGTCCGGCGCACGGAAGCCGGTCGACACCCCGCCCTTGACCGTCCAGCGCTCGGCCGCATGCCACACGCCGTACAAGCGCGGGCTGTAGTGCTGGCCGAAGTTCTGGTCGTGATCCATGCGCACGCCGCCGGTCAGGGCAAAGCTCTGCGCCAGGCGCCACTCGTCCTCGGCAAACAGCGCCCACTGGTAGCGCTCGACCTGGTTCGGGCCGCCGGCGATCTGGTTGCCGGTCTGGTCGTTCAGGCGCTGGTTCAGGTATTCGCCGCCGACCGACAGCATATGGTTGCCCAGTGGCATGGCCCAGCTGGTGCGCAGGTCCAGGTTCTTGATCTTCATCCGGCGGCTGCGGTTGTCGAACTCCTCCTGCTGGATATAGCTGTCGGAGACGCCGAAGCCCCAGCGGCCGGTATGCGACAGCGCGTATTTCTCGCTGCGGTAGTCGGTCTCGGAGGAGGTGGGGCAGCCGGAGCGCGGGCAGGCGGTGCCGGGCGGCAGCGGCGGCACGGTCTTGCCCACGGTCTCGCTGCGCAGCTGGCGCATGCCGGTGGCCTCGAACACGATGTCGTGGTTGCGCGTGGGCGTCAGCGCCAGCTTGGCGGTCAGGCTCTCGGCGCGGCGGCCGCGGAAGCCGTAGTCGATATCGTCTTCGATGCGGTGCGTGCTCTGGCCGTACAGCTGCAGGCCCAGCAGCTCGCTCTTGAGCGGCCCGGCCAGGTAGAAGTTGCCCTGGTAGAGATTGCCGGAGTCGCTGTTCTCCTGCAGCGTGGCGTCGCCGCGCAACTCGCCCGTCCACGTCCTGGGCACCTTGCGCGTGATGATGTTGATCACACCGCCCATGGCGTCGGAGCCGTACAGCGACGACATCGGCCCGCGCACCACCTCGATGCGCTCGATCGCGGACAGCGGCGGCGTCCAGCTGCTTTCCACGCCGGACGAGTCGGAGTTGGTGCGGGTCTCACGCGAGTTCTGGCGCTTGCCGTCGATCAGGATCTGGGTGTACTTGGCGCCCATGCCGCGCAGGCTGATGTCGGTCCGGTCGCCGCCGCCGCTGACGATCACGCCTGGCACTTCCACCAGCGCATCGTTGATGTCGCGATAGGCCTTGTTCTCCAGGTCTTTGCGCGTGACCACGCTGATCGACGCGGGCGCGTCGCGGATGTCCTGCTCACTGCCGGCCGCCGTCACCACCACGGTGGCGAGGGTGGCTTCCGTCTTCAGCGCCTGCGCCTGTGCCCAGGCTCCCGTCATGCCGGAGGCGGCGCATGCCGCCGCCAGCATCCGCATCCATTGACCCCGTTGTACGCCCGCCGGTGCTGGCAACCCTGCCGCCGCTCTTGTTGCCGCCCCGATCCCGGCGACCTGCCTGAACTTCATCATTTTCCCTGTCTTCTGTAAATAACAATCATTCTCATATTAAAATTCGAGATGAAGGTGCCTACCAGTCACTTTGGATAGCTTTTGTTTTCTTGACGTTTCTTGACGGAACCGGGGACCGGCGGCCACGTCCACGTCCGCAAGGCCCCGGCAAGCTGCATGCTGATGTGCTTCCACACGCCGCTCGCGCGCGTGCTGCTGATCGACGACGACCTGGAACTGGCGCAGATGCTGCGCGAGTACCTGGAGCCCGATCACTGCACCGTCACGCTGGCGCACACCCGCCAGCAGGGCGAGACCCTGCTGGCCCGCAACGACTACGACGTCGCCCTGCTGGACCTGATGCTCCCCGACGGCAACGGCCTGGACCTGCTCAGGCTGCACCGCGCGCGCTCGCAGCGCCCGGTGATCATGTTCACCGCGCACGGCGATGAAGCCGACCGCGTGCTGGGGCTGGAACTGGGCGCCGACGACTACCTGAGCAAGCCGTTCAGCCCGCGCGAGCTCAAGGCGCGCATGCATGCGGTGCTGCGCCGTTTCCACCGCGCCGCGCCTGCCGCGCCCGCACAGGCGCCGTGGCTGGAGGCTGGCGCGCTGCGCCTGAACCTGGCATCAGGCCTGGCCATCCACGGCAACGCCGAGGCGCCGCTGACCGGGGCCGAGCAGCGCGTGCTGGAAATCCTGATGCGGGCGCCGGGCCGGGTGGTCGCGCGCGCCGAGATCGGCCGGTTCGCGCTGGGCCGCGCGCCGGAACGCTACGACCGCAGCCTCGACACGCATATCAGCGCGCTGCGCCGCAAGCTGGCGCTGGACGGCATCACTTCGCCGCTGCTGATCCGCAACCTGCGCGGGCAGGGCTATTTGCTGGTGCAGGCGCCGTGAACTGGCGCCGCCGCGTGCGCGCGCTGTTTCCGCTGCCGCTGTTCTGGCGCAACTTCCTGACCTTCTGGCTGGGCATGGCCGCGATCGTCGGCATCGGCATGGCGCTGACGGCCGCGGTGGCCTGGTACCGCTTCGACGCGCTCGATGGCCTGAGCCCCGCGGCCCTGACCGAGGATGCGCTGGAAGTCGCCCAGACCCAGGGGCGCCCCGGACTCGAGCGCTGGCTGCGGGCGATGGATTCGCACGCCTCGGCGCTGGACATCTACATTGTCGACGACACGCTGCAGGAACTGCTGGGCCGCCCGTTGCCGGCGCGGCTGCGCAACCGCCTGGCCGACCGGCTGGTGCCGATGTGGCGCGCGGGGTTGATCGGCCATGCTGTCGCGCATGTGCCCGGGCCCGGCGCGCGCGTGTCATGGTGGGACCCGCAACCCATCGCGCTGCCGCAAGGCGGCGAGCTCCTGATGCTGTTCCTGCCGTTCGATTCGTCGCGTTGGGAGGTGCTGCACCTGTCGCCTGTGGTGCTCTCCCTAGGCCTGTTCGCGCTGGCCGTCTCGGCGCCGCTGTGCTGGGCGCTGACGCGGCATGTCACCGGCCCCGTGCGGCGCCTGCGCGAAGCCACGCAAGCGCTTGCCGACGGCGAGCTGGCCACGCGCACGCCGCCCGTGCTGGCCCGCCGCGCCGACGAGCTGGGCCAGCTCGCGCGCGATTTCGATGCCATGGCCGACCGCCTGCAGCGCCTGATGGACTGGCGCGAGCAGCTGCTGCGCAATATCGCGCATGAACTGCGGTCGCCGCTGGGGCGGCTGCGCCTGTCGCTGGAACTGGCGCGGCGGCGCGATGCCATGCTCGACCTGCAGTTCGAGCGCATCGAGCGCGAGACGGAACGGCTCGACGCGCTGGTCGAACGCACGCTGCAGCTGGCGCGGCTGCATGCGATGGCGCCGGTGCTCCGCCCGATCGACCTGGCGGAACTGCTCGACGTCATCGTCACCGATGCCCGCTTTGAAGCCGCGGCCCGGGGCGTGGCGATCTGCTGGACTCCCCCGGATGAACTGATCGTCGACGCAGATGCCGCGACGCTGGGCAGCGCCATCGAGAACATCCTGCGCAATGCGATCCGGTACACCGACCCCGCCGCGCCCGTGACCGTGACGCTGCAGGCTGATGAGACGGCGATCCGGATCGACATCGTCGACGGCGGGCCCGGCGTTCCGCAAGACGCGCTGGCGAGCCTGTTCGAACCCTTCTACCGCGTACGCAGCGGTCCGGGGCATCCGACCGGGGCGGGACTGGGTCTCAGCATCGCACAGGCGGGCATTGCCGCGCATGGCGGCACGGTGTCGGCGCACAACGTGGCGCCGAGCGGGCTGGCGCTGCAGGTCTGCCTGCCGCGCAGGACGTGTGACGGCGCTGTTGGCACGGCCGGGACTTTGGCCAGTTAAGGGCGGACGGATGCTGCGGAGATGGCCTTTGCACCATGCAGCCGCTGCAAGCGGCGCGTACCCTTTGGCGTAGATGCGGCGCTTCAATGCGGCTGCCATGATGCAGATCAATCCGGCGCCTGTCTCCTCACCGTCCAGGCTCTTCGCAGGCACATCTGCCTTGCGCCGGCAAGTCAGATTTACACCTCATGACGCATAAGAACCACGGCGAGCTGTTCGCGGCAAAGGAAAAAATTCCGAGCAAGATCTAGGGCTTGCCTGATTGGTGGCATTAGGTGCCATACATATAGTTCAGCTGTCCCCGGGGCAACCGGCAACTGCAACACAGATCTGGCGGTTCAATGGCGGCACGGGGCGGGGCGGGATCCGTTGGATCCGAAAGCCATCTACCTATCAACTTATTTGAATCACCCATCATGACCCATACCAAGCTCCTCGCTGCTCTGATCGTCGCCGGTACCGCCATGGGCGCGCAGTTTGCACATGCCGCAAATGCCGACGGCCAGATCACCTTCAACGGCCAGATCACCGCCCAGACCTGCACGATCAACGGCAACGGCACGGGCAGCAAGAACTTTACCGTGACACTGCCGACCGTTTCGGCCTCCACCCTGGTCCAGGCTGGTGACACCGCTGGCCAGACGCCGTTCTATATCGCCCTGACCAACTGCACGCCGAACACCGGCAACGTGCATACCTACTTCGAGGCTGGCCCGACCACCGACACCACCACCGGTAACCTGATCGTGGACGCCGGCGGCGCCACCAACGTGCAGATCCGCCTGCTGAACGGCGGCACCGATAACAGCCCGATCAAGGCCGGCTTTGCCGACGCCGCGCAGAATTCCGGCGTAGTCGCCATCAACAGCGGCGCGGCCAAGCTGGAGTACTACGCACAGTACTACGCAACTGGCGCGGCAACGGCCGGTGCCGCCAACTCGACCGTGATGTACTCGATCGCTTACCAGTAAGCCCTGGTACCACAGGGCGCGGAGCGTGTTACCGGCGCGCTCCGCGCCTTCCGAATATTGAGTGTGTGCCGCTTCACCCGGTCAAGTCCGCTGCAACCATCATGAAAACGTCCATCAAGTCCCTGATTTCCGCCGGCGTGATTGCGCTGGGGCTCATGAGCGCGCTGCACGCGCAAGCTTCCGTGGTCATAGCGGGCACGCGGGTCATCTACAAGGCAAAAGACACCGAGACCACGATCAAGCTGACCAACGAAGGTCAGTCGCCGGCGTTGACGCAGGCGTGGATCGACAAGGGCGACGCGAAGGCTGCGCCGTCGTCCATCGACGTACCGTTCACCGTGACGCCGCCGGTGTCGCGCATCGACCCGAAAAAGGGCCAGACGCTGCGCATCATCTACACCGGCGAGCCACTGCCGCAGGACCGCGAATCCGTGTTCTGGCTCAATGTGCTGGAGATCCCGCCAAAGCCCACCGCCGAAGAAGCCGATGTCAACAAGCTGCAGCTGGCTTTCCGCTCGCGCATCAAGCTTTTCTTCCGCCCCGCGGGCCTGGAGGGCAACGCCGACGACGCCCCTGGCAGCATCAGCTGGCGCGTCACCCATGCAGGCGGCAAGCCGGCGCTTGAGGCAAGCAACCCCAGCAAGTATCACGTTTCTTTCGCCAACCTCGAACTGGTTGGCGGCGGCAAGACCGCGAAGTTTGAAGAAGGCGGCATGGTCGGCCCGGGCGAAGCCAAAACGTTCCCGCTGACCGGCGATGTTGCGCAAGGCACCGAAGCCAGGGTTCGCTACAAGGCCATCAATGACTACGGCGGCGCCGTAAGCGGCGAAGCCGCACTGGGCAGCAGCGCCACCAAGGCCGCTTCGCGCTGACCACACGCCGGGCCGCGTCCGGCGTTCTTCCGAGCTGATTTCTCCGATTGACGATGCCGCAACCAGCGGCAGGGGCAAGTCTTGCCCGCGCAAGGCCAGATATCCGGCATAAACCCATGAAAACCCAGAAGACCTCTTCCTTCCCGTCCCGGCTGCGTCCGGCCAGTGCGGTGGTATTGTCCTTGTTCGCCGGCGTGGGGGCATGGGCCGCGCCCGGTGGTAACAGCGCGCCGACGCTGGTGGCGGAAGTGGAATTCAACGACACCTTCCTGCAGCAGCCCGGCGGTGCCCGCATCGACGCGAGCCGCTTCAACAAGGGCAACGTGGCCTTGCCGGGCAACTATCGCGCAGAGCTGTACGTCAACCAGGTCTGGTTGGGCCGTGCCGAAGTGACGATGCGCCAGGTGGGCGAAGACAGCCGCAACGTGCAGCCGTGCTTTGACCGTGCCGCGATCGAGCGCATGGGCGTGGACCTGGCCAGGTTGTCACCGGAGGCGTCGGCGCGGCTGGACACGGGGTGCGTGTCGCTGCCCGACCTGATCCCCGTTGCCACGGCCAGCTTCGACAACGGCGAGCAGCGCCTGGACGTCTCGGTGCCGCAGATCGCCATGTCGCGCTCGGCGCGCGGCTATGTCGATCCCAAGTACTGGGACGAAGGCGTGACCGCGGCGCGCCTGCAGTACAACGCCAACGTCTATCACTCCGACTCCAGCGGGATATCGACCACGCAGAGCTACGTCGGGGTGAACGCCGGACTCAACTTCGGTGGCTGGCGCTTTCGCCATCTGGGCAACCTGACGCACGGCGACGTCGAGGGCACGCGCTACCAGAGCGTGCAGACCAACCTGCAGCGCTCGATTGCGCCGATCAGGAGCCAGCTGATCATCGGCGATGCCTTCACCGACGGCACCCTGTTCGACAGTTTCGGCTTCCGTGGCGTGCAGATTGCCAGCGACGACCGGATGTACCCGGAATCCCAGCGCGGCTATGCGCCGGTGGTCCATGGCATTGCCAACAGCAACGCCCGCGTGCAGGTCCGCCAGGGCGGCAACATCATCTACGAAACCACGGTTGCCCCCGGCGCATTCGAGATCAATGACCTGTATCCGACCGGCTACGGCGGCGATCTCGAGGTGGTGGTCACGGAAGCCGATGGCAGCGTCCATACCTCGCGCGTGCCCTACGCCGCAGCCGTCAATGCGCTGCGCCCGGGCGTCACGCGCTACAGCGTGACCGTCGGCCAGTACCGCAATACGTCGATCCAGAGCAGGCCGATGCTGATGCAGGCAACCGTTCAGCACGGCATCAGCAATATGGTGACCGGCTACGGCGGCGTCATCGCGGCACAGGACTACACGGCGGTGATGGGCGGCGGGGCGCTGAACACGGACTTCGGCGCCTTTGGCGCCGACGTGACCCAGGCCTGGACCAACCTGCAGAATGCACCCAACCGGAGCGGCCAGAGCATGCGGCTGTCGTACAGCAAGCTGGTGGCACCGACCAACACCAACCTGACGCTGGCCGCCTACCGCTATTCCAGCAGCGGCTACCTGAGCATGACCGATGCCATGGCGCTGCGCGACCTGGACCAGCGCGGCCTGGGCCCTGGCACGTTCCTCGGCGGCATCCAGCGCGGGCGCCTGCAGGTGACCATCAACCAGATGCTGCCGCAAGGCTATGGCTCGTTCTACCTGTCCGGCTCCACGCAGAACTACTGGAACCGCGGCGGTTCCGATACCCAGTTCCAGGCGGGCTATAACAACAGCTACAAGCGCATCAACTATGGCGTCTCGGCGTCGCGCCAGTTCAACGTCGGCTCAGGCAAGTGGGACACCCGGGTGATGCTCAACGTGGGTATCCCGCTGGGCAAGGGCCAGCACGCGCCGTACTCGATGACCAGCCTGAGCCACGATTCCACCGGGGGCACGTCGCTGCAGGAAACAGTGACCGGCACCCTGGGCCAGGACAGCGCCTTCACCTACGGCGTGAACGCCGGCTACACCGGTGGCGGCGACACCAGGGATGCAGCCACTGTCGGCGCCAACGTCGGCTATGTGTCGCCGATGGCTACCATGACGGCCAGTGCCAGCAAGGGCCGCGACTTCTCGCAAGCAGGCCTGGGCATCAGCGGCGGCATCGTGGCCTATGCGGGGGGCGTGGCCTTCACGCCCACGGTGGGCGACACCATGGCCATCATCGAGGCCAAGGATGCCGCGGGTGCGCGCCTGGCCAACGGCAGCGGCCTGCGCGTGGACCCCTGGGGCCACGCCGTGGTGCCGACCCTGACGCCATTCGCCACCAACCAGATCGAGATCGACCCGAAGGGGCTGCCCATGAGCGTTGAGCTGAAGACGACGCAGCAGAACGTGGCGCCGACCGCAGGCGCGATTGTGAAGATGAAGTTCGAGACCGACAACCCTGGCCGTGCGGCGCTTCTGCGGGCCAACGGACCGGATGGCAAGCCGCTGCCGTTCGGGGCGGAGGTCTTCGATGCACAAGGCCAGAGCGTCGGCACTGTCGCTCAGGGCGGGCGCATCATTGCGCGCGGGCTGAAGACGGATGCAGGCCAGCTGAGCGTGAAGTGGGGTAGGGCCGTTGCGGAAGCATGCAAGCTGGATTATGTCCTGCCGAAGCTTGAAAAAGACGCGAATGCCTCGTATCAGACCGTGGAAGCGGTTTGCCGCTAAAGCTGGAGCGAATGGTGCCGCCCCCATTTTCTTAATGCATGCCAGCCACGGCATGCGCAGGACGTCAGGATGTTGAATTCTACAAGCCCATATCAAAGCCAGCGCGGTGGCGCCTTGCACAAGATATTGTCTGTCCTCACACGATCAGTGAGCAGAGGCCAGGCGACGGCCAGGCCATGGCACGGCATACTGAAGGCAGCTGCGCTGCTGTTTTGCCTGGCACTGCATGGACAGTCGTTCGGCGCGACCTTCTCCTGCACACCGAGTGCCGGTACACTGGACTTCACCGCGCCCACTGGTACATACGGCGTGCCGCGCGATACCCCGGTGGGCACGCATCAGAACAAGGAGTTTGCCGGGCCGGGCACTTATACGTCATCGCCGGGATTCAATATCGCGCTGAACAACTGCCCGGCCGGCATGACTTCGGTGAGCTATCGCATCGATGCCGTGACCCCGGCTCTCGATGCCGCCAACTCGGTGGTATCGCTCGATGCCTCCTCGACGGCATCCGGCATCGGCGTGCAGTTGCTCGATGATTCCGGCAATGTTTTCGGCTGGGGACCACCAAGGTCTTGAGCGACTATAGCCAGCACTGGTGGCAGCTACGTCATTCCACTGAAGGCACGCTACTACCAGACCGGAAGCACGGTGGCGGCCGGCGCCGCCAACTCGGGAATGACGTTCACCATGACCTACCAGTAGGGACGAGTCCCTCCGCGTAATGCCACTGAGCCCTGTGCGGCGCTGTATGCTGCCGCGCTGGGTTTCTTGTTTTGGCCGGCGATGGGATTGGTGAGGACATCTGTCGTGCTGCAATGTGATGCATAATCCCAGAGACAGTATTTCACCCACTTTGGGCGCTTGCCGATCCCCGCGCCGGGCGCTACGCGGCGTCAGGCAGGCTGCCGAGACGGAGCCCGCCAATGGTCAACTGGCTGTCGCGCGCGAACCGGCAGGTGCACAGCCGCCTGCTCACCGTTGTCGTTGGCCTGCTGATCCTCGTGATGAGCGGCTTCCTTGCCCTGTTTCTCCATAGCCTGTTCCAGCGCATCCTGTGGGAACAGGCGTTGGCCAACCGCTTGCATTTTGGCGCGGTGCTGGAAGTGAAGGCCATGCACGAGTATTTCATACGGCGCATGGCAGAAATCTCCGGGCCGGAGTATCGGCTGGTGCGCAGCGACCGGCTGGCTGGCCAGCTCGAAGCCATGCTGACGGGCGTGCCTCCAGGCAGTGCCCGTGCCGTCGAAGTGCCTGGACTGACCAATCCTGCCACCATGCTGATGGGCACGTCCGCGCCAGCGGCGCAGCGTCCCGCCACGGTTTCGCACATCGTTCGATTCGCCATCTTCGAGCGCGCGTACTGGGGTAAGGCGCCGCAGAGGATGCGCTCGGCTTTCCTGGCTGCCGACGGGAGCCAGGCATACGTGACACCAGCGCTTCCGGGTGCGCCGGGGTTGAACGGGCCGCTGCTCGCTGAGGTTGTCAGCAACTGGGCCAAAGCGCTGGCGAACCGGTCGCGCGAAGCGCAAGCCGAGACGCCGGTCGCCTCACCGCTGTGGACCGGGCCGTACCAGGGCACCATCGAGCGGGGCCCTATACTGAGCTGCTTTCTGCCAGTCCTTGACGCCAGCGGCAATCTCGTGGCGTATGGCGCGACTGCCATTCCCGTACGCGCGCTGATGGACGACGTCAGTATCCCGGATGCCACGCATACCGCGTCAGGCAGCCGGGCAATGTTCTTCGATGGCCAAGGGCGCCTGCTGTACCGGGGCAGCGACGCCGGCTGGCTGCGCCCGCAAGCGCTGGGTGAGCGGGTGGCGCGTGAGTTGGGCAGCGGCGGGCAAAGCGTAGCCTACTGGTTCGAGCAGGGCAGCCTGATGATTGGCCGCATGGAGCGCGACCATGGCTGGCGCGCGGCCTACGCCTATCCGCTGTCGCAGGCGCTGGCCGATCATGGCTCGGCGCTGGCGGCCGCGCTTCTGCTCTACGGGCTTGGTGTGCTTGCGGTGCTGACCGGTGCCGGCATGCTGCGGCGCCGGATGTTGGTGCCGATGCAGGAAGACGCCGAACGGATCGAGGACAGCGAACGCTTCAACCGTACCGTGATGCAGGCCGCTCCGGTAGGCCTGCGGGTGGTGCGCACAGCCGATGCCCATGTACGGCTCGAGAACGCGCTGGCTGCGCAATGGCTGCCGCTCGACACGCGCACTGCGGGCCGCCCGTGGCTGGACCAGATGCTGGCGCGGCGGGGCGACCAGCCCGCGCGGCTGGAGCTGCAGGTGCCATCCGGCCATGGGGGTGCACGCGACGTGCTGGTAGTCGGCCGCCACACCCGCTTCGAGGGTGAAGACGTGCTGCTGTGTGCGATCCACGATGTCACCGGCGAACGCGAAGCGCACCGCGCTCTCGCGCGCGCGCGTCGGCTGGCGGATGAGGCAAGCGCCGCCAAATCGCAGTTCCTGGCCGCCATGAGTCACGAAATCCGCACGCCGCTGTACGGGATGCTGGGCACGCTGGAGCTGCTGTCCCTGACACAGATGGCGCACAGCCAGCGCGAGATGCTGTCGACCATCCAGTCCTCGTCGCAGGTCCTGCTGCAGATACTGGATGACCTGCTGGACTACTCCCGCGCGGAAGCCGGCCAGATCGAACTGGACGCCGTGCCGTTCGATCCGGTCGACCTGCTGGAATCGACGGTTCGCGCGCAGGCGCCGATCGCGCTGCAAAAAGGCATCGCGCTGCCGTGCTATCCACAGCCCGGCCTGCCTTGCCTGATCGGGGATCCGGTGCGGGTGCGCCAGATTATCGGCAATCTGCTCGACAACGCGCTGAAATTCACGGCACAGGGCCATGTCATTGTGCGCCTGCAGCGCGCGCCGCAGAGTGAAGCGCCCGATGCGGACGGCAGGATCGGCATCCAGCTTGAGGTGGCGGATACCGGGCCAGGCATTGCGCCCGAGGTCCAGGCGCGGCTGTTTGAGCCTTTCGTGCAGGCAGATGCTTCCACTGCAAGGCGGTTTGGCGGGTCGGGCCTGGGCTTGTCGATCTGCAGACGCCTGGCCGCCCTGATGGACGGCAGCATTTCCGTGCAGAGCGAACCGGGCAAGGGCAGCGTCTTCCGGGTATTGCTGAGGTTGCCGGAAGCCGGGCCGCGCGAACAGGTGGAGCCGGTGCTGCCGCCGGTGGCCGTGCTGTCGGAAAATGATGAAATCCGCAACAATGCCATCGACAATCTGCGCGCCATGGGCTGCAGGGCGATCGCTTGCCGCGGGCCGGCGCCGGAACCAGGGATGGTGCTGTTGGTCGCCACCCGCCACGTCGAGGCCATTCCCGATGGCTATGCCGGCGTGGTCTTTGCGCGCGCCGACGGCCCGGCGGAACCACAGCAGATCGCTGGCAGCTGGCTGGTCAGTGCCTATCATCAGGCGGGCATCCTGCGGGCTTTTTGCAAGGCGGCCGGCATGACGCCGGTCAGTGCGCCACCGCTGGCTGCGCCTGTCGACCCCACGCCGCAGTTGGGGCTGGAGATACTGGTGGTCGACGACCATCCCTACAACCGGCTGCTGATGCAGCAGCAGCTTGAGCGCCTTGGCTGCCGGCCGACGCTTGCTGCCAGTGGCGAAGAAGGGCTTGCGGTGTTGCGCCAGCACAGGTTTGACCTGATGCTGACGGATATCCATATGCCCGGCATGGACGGCTACGAACTGAGCCGCACGCTGCGTGCGCAGGGGGCGGCGCTGCCCATCGTCGGGCTCACCGCGAGCATCGCGCAGGGTGAGGCCGAGCGCTGCCTCGAAGCCGGCATGAATCGCTACCTGTCCAAGCCCATCCTGCTGGGCGACCTGGCCGAGTGTCTGCGCGCCGTGCTGCCGGCACAGGCATCCGGCCTGGCACAAAGGGCCGCGGGCGCGGCGGGCGCCGCCCATGTGGAGGATAACGTTGCCAGCTTGGCGTTGCTGGAGCGCACCATGCGCGAGGATTTCAGGCAACTGTCCGCGGCCGCAGCCAGCGGGGAAATGAAGGCGATCCGCCACCATGCCCATCGTATGAGGGGCGCCATGGCGCATGCCGAAGATGGCGAGGAGATTGTCGAACTGTGCCGGGAACTGGAGCTGGGTGCGGCCCAGGCGCTGGCGGTCGTGCAAGCCCATGTCGACAACCTGGCGTTGTATCTTGCAGCATACTTTGACGACCCTGAAAGCGATAAGGGCAGCCAGGATGCGGCACGACGCAATTGGCCGGATACTATTTAAGGAATTCCTTAATTCAGTCTTCTCGGAAGACTCCTAATATTCAGAGCAGCGAAGATGACCGGCATTGAATGCCGGCAGTTCGGCGGCGCACCGCTACGCGGCCGCAGAACCGATAAAAAACAGGGGGATCGTAAATGATCAAGGTAATCATTGCAGATGACCACCCCGTCGTCCTTGACGGGATGAGCCGGGTCCTGGCGAACGAAGTGGGCGTGCAGATCGTGGGGAGTGCCGCCAATTCGACCCAGTTGGTGGAGTTGCTTGAAAGCACGGATTGCGACGTTATCGTGACCGACTACTCCATGCCGGGCGGTCAGTTTGGCGACGGCCTGCCAATGCTGCAGATGCTGCGCCGCCGTTATCCCACCACCCGGATCGTGGTGATGACCATGCTGGATAATCCGGCGCTGATTCGCAATATCCAGAAGGTCGGCATTTCCGTGATCCTGAACGAGACCGATCCGGTCCAGGAGTTGGTGCCGGCGGTGCGTGCCGCGTTCAGTGGGCTGAGCTACCAGCCCGCATCGGTGCGTGCGATCCTGGCTTCGGGCGGCCTCGACGAGCCATCACAGCGGCCGGTCCTGACGCGCCGCGAACTGGAAGTGATACGGCAGTGTGCGGCCGGTGTCCCGGTCATCGAGATTGCGCGCCAGGCCAACCGCAGCAGCAAGACCATCAGCGCGCAGAAGAGCATCGCCATGAAGAAACTGGGCCTGACCAACGACTACGAACTCTACGAATACGCCAGGACAAACGGCCTGCTGGGCGGCCCCTGATCCTGGCATCATCCCCTTCCTTGCGGCCGGTCCCCGGGCCGCGTTGCATTTCCCCTCCCTCCGCTGAATAGCATCCCTGGCTGCGCCGATGCCGGCCGGCTCCTCCCGTGCGGCGGCGCGTGCGCTATTCCTCTCCTCGGAAATATCCCCGCTTTTTTCAGGCTTGGCTGATTTCGAAAGCCAGGCGCATGGTTCATCCTGAATGCAGGAACGACAACGCTGGAGCCTAAGGCGGCCATGGAAAAAATCCGGGTGATCATCGCGGACTCGCAACCTGTCATGCGGCGCCTGCTGGGCCGGCGGCTCGCGGCCAGCGCCTGCATCGAGCTGGCTGGCGTGGCGGGCGACGAACCGAGCCTGGTGCAAGCGCTGCAGCAAGGCTCGTGTGATGTCGTGACACTGCGTTACCCGCTGTGGGACACCAAAGACCGCGAGCCTTCCGGCTATGCGCGCATTGGCACGCGGCTCGCCGAGCTGGGCGGGCAGCGCGTGGTCGCGATCGCCAACGTCGTCGACCGTGCCGCCGTGCTGCAGTTGCTCAAGGACGGCTGCCGCAATGTCGTGACAGCCAAGGACGGTGTCGACGAGATCATGAAAGCGGTCTGGATGGCATACCTGGGGCTGGCTTCCGTATCGGAAACCGCTTGCACGCTGATCTGGGGCAGGCCCTGCAGCGGTCCGCCGGACGGCGATTGGGCGGAGCTGCTGACCAGGCGTGAAAGCGAAGTGCTGCGCCTCTACCTGTCGGGCATGTCCGTGACCGGGATCGCCATGCGCACCGGCCGGACCGTCAAGACGATCAGTACGCAAAAGCAGAGCCTCATGCGCAAGATCGGCGCCGAGAACGACGTGGAGCTTGCCGCCATTGCCATCCGGCGCGGCATGTTGTGAGGCCCGGTACGTCGCTTGCCAAGTGCACTACGACCCATGCACTGTCCGGACGCTCCGGACAGTCTCGATGTCAAAACGAGGTATTCAATGAAACGGCTGATGTCGATCGACAGCAGCTCCGCGTTGCCGTTGAGCATTCGCCAGATCCGTTATCTGGTCTACCTGTTCTCCGCCTGCGTGCTTGGGCTGACCGTGTTGTCGTGGGGGGTGCTGCTGCGCTACCGCCTGCACGAGGCGGTCGAGCGTCAGGAGATGGTGCTGCAGTCGCAGTCCGAGCAATTGCAGGCAAAGCTGCACGGGGCCGAGGCGCTGACCGTGCGCGCGCTGGGATCGCTGACGCGGCTTTCCGATATCGGCCTGGCCGATGAACTCGCCGCCGTCAGCGATGAGCAATGGACCGACCGCCTGCGGCGCCGGGGCGACCGGCAGTACATCCCGCTGCTGGTCCCGCCCGCCAGCGCCAGGGCGCCGGGCACCAGGCTGAAGAGCCTGGCCGACATGATGACATTCACCTTCCGCGTGAACAACCTGCAGTACCGCGACGTGCAGAACGCCTACCTGGTCGACCTGCAGGCCGACCAGCTCTATGTCATCCCGCGCCGGCTGGACCCGGCACGCGCGCTCATGCAGCGCGATGACGTGCGCCAGACCTTCCTGCGTGACACGCTCGCGCGCCTGCGCAATGACGCGCTGGTCGCACGCCTGCGCGCCCATCCGGGCCAGGCGGTGGTGCTGCCGCCGGCGCTGGACTGGGTCAGCGGCATGCGCACCGTCACCTTCGCCACGCTGGTGCAAGTCGGTGGCGAACCGGCCGCGGTGCTGGCCATGGAGTTCCCGCTGTCGCCGATGCTGCCGGACGGACAGACCATTGACGGCGATTTCGTGCTGGTGACCGATGCCGGCATGGCGCTGAGTGCGGATGGCATGCCGGCCGGCACCCTCGGCCAGTCGGTCACGGCATCGCTGGCCGCGCCCGGTACGCGCCCGGGTAGGGTGAGTTCGGCGCTGGTACGGCAAGGGCTGCTGGACTATGTCGTCGTGCTGGAATACCAGCTTGACGCGTGGGGCTGGCGCACGGTCGGCGTGATCGCACTGGGCCAGGTATGGCACCAGTTCCGGCAGAACGCCTTATGGATGCTGGGGCTGACCGGCTCGCTGTCGATGCTGATCCTGGCGTGGATCTGGCTGATCGACCGCCGCATCATGCGCCCTGCGCAGCGTCAGTCCTTGCGCCTGCAGGAAAGCGATGCGCTCGGGCGCTTCGTGATCGAAGTGGCCGGCGTGGGCCTGATGATCGTCGAGCGCAGCACCCGGCAGGTGCTGCTGGCAAATGCCGCGGCCCACTCGATCACCGACCAGGCCACGCCCGCCGGCCTGGCGCAGTTGCAGGATGCCTGTGACGCGCGGCTGACGAGCGAGGGCACCACAACCGAAGGCATGCCGCGGGTGCAGCCCTGCTTCGATGTCGATCTGGTCGGCCGCAACGGCCAGACCCGGTACCTGGAAGTGCGCCAGGTGGAGATTACCTATGAAGGGCGGGCGGCCGTGCTCCGCGCGCTGAACGACGTGACCGACGCGCGCCGCAGCGAGGCGCGCCTGCGCGAGGCGATCCGCGCCGCGGATGCCGCCAACCACGCCAAGTCCTCGTTCCTGGCCACCATGAGCCATGAAATCCGCACACCGCTCAACGGTATGCTGGGAAGCATCGAGTTACTTGGCCTGACCCGGCTCGATTCGCGCCAGCGCGACCAGCTGGCGGTCATGCAGCACGCGTCGCAGTCGCTGATCTACATCATCAATGACGTGCTCGACTTCAGCAAGATCGAGGCAGGGCAAATGTCATTGCAGTTGCGGCCCTGCCGCGTCGAGGAGATCGTCGAGGACGTGACCCGGCGCTTTGCCGCGGAAGCGGCGCGCAAGCAGCTGCGCCTGCTGTGCGTCAATGATCCTTCGCTGGTTGAGCCGGTGATGGCTGACGTGGTCAAGCTCGAACAGATCCTGAACAACCTGGTCAGCAATGCGGTGAAATTTACCGAACAAGGCAAGGTCATCGTCACGGCCATGCGCAAGCCGGGCGGCGGCGTGGAAATCCGCGTCATCGACACCGGCATCGGCATCGCCGCGCGAGACCAGCGCCGGCTGTTCGAGCCCTTCGTCCAGGCCGAGCAGCCGGACACGCGCCACTACGGCGGCACAGGCCTCGGGCTGTCGATCTGCCGCCGGCTGGTCGGGCTGATGTCTGGCGAGATACGGCTGGTCAGCGAGCCCGGCCTGGGCAGTTGCTTTACCGTCAGCCTGCCGCTGGCCAGCGCTGGCGCCGAGGCGCCGGCCGATGCCTGGCCGCGGACCGCGTTGCGGGGACTGACGGTCGGCCTCAATGTCACCTTGCGCGAGCTCTACCAGGGCGTGGAGCAGTTGCTGCAGTTCTATGGCGCACGGGCGGTCAAGTATGACCCCGCCGCGCCGCCGGCCACGCCGGTCGATGTCCTGGTGTGCGATGAGCAGGCCATGCCTCGCTGCAACGACGCCGATGTGGTGGTGTCGGCCATGGCGCCGGCAGTGCCGGACCTGACGCAGACCCCGGTGGTGGCATCGCCCTATGCCTGGCGCGGCTTGCTGGCGGCGATCGCGGCAGCGGCAGGCGTGGAGGTGACGGCAACGCAGGCGCCCGTGCCGGCGCGCGACGATACGCCTGCCGTGCAGCTGGCGCTGCTGCTGGTGGAAGACCATCCGATCAACCAGGTGGTGATGCGGGAACAGCTTGAAAACCTGGGGCAGAAGGTCGATCTGGCCGGTGACGGGCCCGAGGCCCTGTTGATGGCATCGGGCCGGCATTACGACCTGGTCCTGACCGATCTGCAGATGCCTGGCATGGATGGCTTCACGCTGGCGCGGTGCCTGCGCGATGCCGGCCTCGCCACGCCGATCGTTGCCGTCACCGCCAGCGTGGGGCCCGATGTCGCCGAGCGATGCCAGCAGGCCGGCATCGACCGATGCCTGACCAAGCCGGTGGGGCTGGGCACGCTGCGCAAGCTGCTGGAAGATCTGTCCGGCACCCATATGGCGACGCGGGCAGCGCCGGGCGCGCATGCAGGCGGCGACACACTGCTGCATGCCGACGCGCTGCGGCGGGACCAGCGCGCACTGGCCGAGGCGCTGCTGGCGGGCGACGCCGAAGCGTTTGCCCAACGTTTGCACGGCTTGGCCGGGGCGCTGTCGGTAATGGGCCATGCGCTGCAGAGCCAGGCGTGCCGCTGGCTGGAGCAGGCGGTCCGGCGCTCGGGGCTGGTTGCCATCGGTCCGGACTGGCAGGCCTTCCATGCCGAACTGGAACTGCTGGCAGACGGGCTGGAGTCGCAAGGCGGCACGCAGGGTGCCAACTACACGGCCGATTTAAGGCATGCCTGATGGAGCGGTCACGCGCCGGGCGCGATACTGCATTTGTGGAGCGTCTTCCCGATCGCTCCGCATTCTCCCGGGTGCGTCCCGTCGCGAGAATTTTCCCTGCCGCCTGCTTCCCCAGCAGGCGTTTTTTTTGCGTGTTTCACAAATTCGTGAAATGAAAGCGCTTCGCCGAGCCCGGATGCGCGGATGTGCTCGACGACGCGACCGCCCGCAATCTGGAGCCAGCCCCGCTTAGCCTACCTGCGGACCTCCCAGCAGATGTTGGATCTTGCCCCTCTGAGCTTGCTTTCAATATCAGTCGCCCAATAGCACGAGGAGATGCCCAGCTCAGTGCCTTCGAACCTGCCGATGATGAAGATGTTTCCCGAGGCGCCGCTGAGGAAGACCTTCTCGCCATTGCTCTGGATGATGACCCGATTCAGCACCCTGCTGGTTTCAATGGCAACGTCCCGATAGGGCCTAAGTGCCTGTTGCAGGGCAAAATCGGCAAGCTGAGGTTCGTCATTGAATGCCTGATGGATGAGAAAGCGGCGCAAGTGGTCGCCAGCCAGAGGGTTCAGGCCATCAAACAGGCTTTGAACCAGTGGCTTCGGGTTGACGGCGAGGCGGTTGTAATCTGCCAGGGTCAGCTGTATGCGCAGGAAATCCCACCAGAACATGGTTTCGGCAACGCCGACTTCGAGCAGCAACGGTTGCCGGCAGACATGCTTCAACGCATGGGCGCGCAGGTTGGCATCGGGATTGCCATGGTCGCCCGGCCCCCAGCGCGTATATCCCATGAATCCGCTCAACGGAGGATGGGCACGCAGCATCCTGGCCAGCGCAACAATGGTTCTGGACGTGATGCCGGCAGCGTTGCCCCCGTTTTGCATTACGGCTTTCATCACGCGCAGCGCATCATCGCCCATTCCTTCCTTGTTGGCGGTGTAAAAGATTTCCTCGATATCCGACAGTGCGCTTCGGGCATTGCGAGTCCGATAGAAGCGATCGAGATAGATCCTGTCCTGCTGTGCCACGCGAGCGCATGCCTCGCCAAGCGCTTTCCATCGCGACAGGGAGTTGATCTCCGGGAGGGCGCTTGCCGTGATGTTGAATGCGGCATTTATGCGCTTGATTGCATCGACCTTGATGGTAGCGAACTGGCTGGGCCGCAGGTAATCCAGGAAGGAGACCAGCCACTGGTACTTTCTGTCACAGCAGGCTCGCAGTTCGTCGGCAGCATCGTACGCGGCATCCAGGATCGGGCGCCCATATCCCGTCAGCCGGGTGACCTGTCCATGTTGAATGTTGGCGATGGAGTATGCCTGGACCAGATGGGAGGCTGCTGTCATTAGCGGCATGGACAATGGAAGGGGCATGGGAATCTCCGGGTCGGTCAATGCGTGCCAGCAGGCGGCCAGGCCCGATGTTACTTATCGCAGGAATGGTCGGAAATCCCTGAAATCGGGTAGGCCGGCGGCATGGGCGCGGCGTCAAATTTGGTCGCGCCATGACGCGCTGGCCGAACCGTGTCTATAATGCTTGACAACGCAACGATTGATCGGGCAATAAAAGTGACCCCACAGCCAGAAAAGTCCGAGGCCAACGGCCAGGTGCTGCCGTTTCGCGAGTCCCTGCTGGCCATGCTGGGCGTGGCCTTTGTGGTGATGCTGGTGGCGCTGGACCAGACTGTGGTCGGCACGGCGCTACCGACCGTGGTGGCCGAGCTGCAAGGCTTCGAGTACTACGCCTGGGTAGCCACGGCCTACCTGCTGACATCGGTGATCACCGTGCCGGTGTTCGGGCGGCTGGGGGACTATTACGGGCGCAAGCCGTTCGTGCTGGCATCGATCGTGGTCTTCTCGGTGGCCTCGGCGCTGTGCGGCATGGCGCCGAGCATGCCGTTCCTGGTGCTGGCGCGCGCGCTGCAGGGGATTGGCGGGGGCATGCTGGTCGGCACTGCCTTTGCCTGCATTGCCGACCTGTTTCCGGATACGCATGTGCGGCTGCGCTGGCAGGTGATGATGAGCGCGGCTTTCGGCATTGCCAATGCGGTGGGGCCGTCGCTGGGCGGGCTGCTGACGGAGTGGTACGGATGGCGCGCGGTGTTCTATGTCAACCTGCCGATCGGCGTGCTGGGGCTGTGGTTTGCGTGGCGCTACCTGCCGCACCTGCGCCAGCAGGCCCATAGCGGGCCGATCCGCGTGGACTGGCTCGGCGCCTTGCTGATCGCAGCCGGGCTGGGGTGCGTGCAGCTGAGCGTTGAACTGCTGCCGGCGCGCGGGTTCGATGCCTATACGGGGGGCTTGCTGGTGCTGGCGGCGGTGGCACTGGTGGCGCTGTGGCGGTGGGAGCAACGCTGTGCCAACCCGATCCTGCCGGTGGAGATGTTCCGCAACCCGGGGCTGGCGCCGTTGTTCCGGCTGGCGGTGTTCACGGGCTTCACCATGTTCGCGCTGCTGCTCTATGCGCCGCTGCTGTTCCAGGGCGGCTTTGGCTATTCGCCGAAGGAGGCGGGCATCCTGATCACGCCACTGGTGGTCTGCATCACCGCGGGCAGCATACTTAACGGCCGCATCGTCACGCGCATCCACCGCCCGAATACCATGCTCTATGCCGGCTTTGGCATGCTGGCGGTGTCCTGCCTTGGCCTGTCGCAGGCCACGCGCAGCATGCCGCACGGCGTCTTGCTGACGATCATGCTGATCGGCGGGTTCGGGCTAGGCTTCATCATGCCGAACCTGACGGTGTTTGCGCAGCAGACGGCAGGGCGCGAGCACCTGGGCATTGCCACGGCCATGCTGCAATCGCTGCGCATGGTGGGCGGCATGGTGGGCACCGCCATCGTGGGCACGCTGGTCACGCGCAGCTATACCGGTGGTGTGGAACATGCGCTGTCCGCCGCCAATGCCGGACAATGGACGGCGCGCATGGCGGATCCGCAGGTGCTGATCGACAAGGCCTCGCAAGTCGCGTTGCTCGGCCAGCTGGAGCAGGCCGGGCACAATGGCGCCCTGCTGCTGGAACAGGCGCGCGTATCGCTGGTCAGCGCCATCCACCTCGGCCTGGTGGTGGCTGCGGTGGCTGCCGCGCTGGGTGTGTGGTGCGCCCGCCGGGTACCGTCGATCAAGCTGACCCGGGCGCCGGCGCCCGCCATGGCAGCCGACTGAAGAACGTAACCTGAGGAAAACGGATGGAACTGGAGCGACAAAGCGTGGCCGTACTGCAGCAGTTCGGCCGCACCTACCGCGCCTACGCGGCCGCGTTCGAACAGCGCCTGGGGCTGCCGCTGCCCCGCTGGCGCATCCTGCATGCGCTGCATCACCAGGAGGGCGCGATCGGCCAGAAGGCGCTGGCTGACCTGGTCGGCATGGACCCCGGCGCGCTGACGCGCCAGCTCAAGGCCATGCAGGAACTTGGCTGGGTGGAGCGCAGCACCTCGGAACGCGACAACCGCGTGACCCACGTCACGCTGTCACGGACCGGCCAGCAGGTGGTGGCGCACGCCATGCCGCTGCGCTCAGCCTTTCTGGAGGATGTGCTTGCCGAGGTGTCGCCGTCGACCATGCGCGAGCTGTCGCGCGGACTGGCGCGGCTGGAGGCCGGCATTGCATACGCGCAGGCCCATGCGGCACAGGCAGCCGACGCCGCCTGATACGGCCGCGCCCGTGCCGCTGGCGCTCAGGCAGTCAGCAGCATGCCGTTCAGCGCCGCGAATTCAAACAGTTCCCGGTCGTTGGTGACGCCGAGCTTCTGCATGGCGCAGTTCTTCTGCCGGCTGATGGTCTTGACGCTGCGGCAGAGCAGGACGGCGATCTCACTCACGGACCGTCCGGTCAGGTACAGCCGCAATACTTCCATTTCACGCCGGGACAGGCGCTCCGCGCCGGCCTGGCCGGGTGTGGCCGGGTTGCCGGGATCGGCCTGCGACAGTACTTCAAGCGCGGATTTGCCGATGTAGTGGAAGCCCCGCTGGATACGGCAAACCACAGTCACCAGTTCTGACAGGGGCGAGTCCTTGAGCAGCAGGCCGTGCACCTGGGTGTCCAGGATGGAGCGCAGCACCAGCGGATTGGTGATCATGGTCAGCACGATCACGGCCAGCGACGGATGCCGCCGCCGCAGGCTGGCAAGCAGGCGCAGGCCGTCGCTGTTGCCTTCGCCGTGCGCGGGCATGTGGTAGTCGGTGATCACGACATCGGGACGCAGGCTTTCCACGCTGTTCAGCAAGGCCGTCGCGCTGGTCACGCAGCCGCACACCTCCCACCCGGTCTGGGTATGCAGGCGGTCCGCGACGGCTGCGCTGACCAGGGGGTGGTCGTCGGCAAGCAGGATCCTCAATGTCATCTGGTTGCTCCTCGATTCTTGTTCGTGGCAGCGCCGGCATCAAGAAAACGCCGCACGTCAGCGAGACGTGCGGCGCAAAAACGACGCCAAACAATACGACGCCAGACAACTGCGTGCATTGCCCCGGGACCGGGCCAAACGGGAGACGGCCGGACCGCGGCAATGCCATTGCAGGATATCGGCCGCGCGGTCTGGCGAAACTAGGAGGATTCGCAAAGCGCCGCCGTGGCGCAGCGGCCTGCACCGGTCAAATTGGCGCGAGTGTAGCGCAGGGTCAGCGCTCGGAAAAATGTCTCAAGACTGTAATAAGAACGCCGCCGCTTCTGCGCAGCCAAAGAAAAAGGCGCTGGCGCCATGGGGCTGCCAGCGCCTTGCGGGCGCCGCCGCTGCGGGGCGTTGCGTCACGCCAGTGCGGATTGCGCGTGGGCTGCGGCGCGGCCGTTGCGGCGGCTGTCGATGGCCTTGAGAGGGGCGCGCAGCACGGCGCTGCCGACATCCATGATGTCGCGCAGCACGCCCTTGTCGCCGCTGCGCTCCGGTGCCCAGAAATGCAGTGCGGCCCATTCCGGGAAGCTGCTCGGCGGTGCCAGCAGGCGCGTCTTGCGCTCGCGCGTGACCAGCGGCACGTTGAAGTCCAGCACCGGGCAGATGCCCCCGGCCGAATGCAGCAGCGTGATCTGGGTATGCCATGATGGGACCACGGTCTCGCGATGCCCCGGAGTGCTGGCCTGGCGGCTCAGGAAGGCCCGCAGCGGGCTGCCGGCCTCGCAGTCTTCCTGCAGCAGGATCCAGTCGCTTTCGCCTTCGTCATGGCTGCCGCCGCGCGTGGCGCTGACCAGCCGGCGCGGCGTGGCCATGATGTTGTGCTGGCGCACGCGTTCGGGATCGTGGCCGCTGTCGACGATGAAGGCGCAGTCCAGTTCGCCGCTGCCGAGATGGCCGGCAAGGGTGGCGTCGGCGATCACCGGGCGCGTGATAAAGCTGTCGCGCGGAAACTGCTCGCACAGTGCGGTCAGGATCTCGGTGATGACCGGGTCGCCGATCGACGATGAAAAGCCGATCGAAATGCGTCTGCCGTCGTCACGGCGCTTGCTCAGGCCAGGCTCGCCGGGGCGCACCAGCTGGTTCCATTTGGCCAGGATCTGCCGCGCCGTCTGCTCCAGGCGCAGCGCATGCGGTGTGGGTTCGAGCATCCCGTTGCGCTTGACGAACAGCGGATCGCCGGTGATTTCGCGCAAGCGCGCGAGGCTGTAGGCCACCGTCGGCACGCGTCCCTGCGTGCAGGCCGCAACGGCGCTGAGGTCCCGGTATTCCATGACCAGGACAAAGACATGCAACAACTTCGTGCTGACGTGACGCATTCCGACTTCTCCCGATCCATGACTTTGTTTTCTCTATTTTCTTGTTGGTCCGACACCTACAGCACTGCGTCGAAACAAAGGGCGCAAGCGCGGCCTGGTGTCAGGGCAACGATCCGGTCCCTGACAGTGACAGGCGCAAGCGGCATGCACGGCGCGCGCTGCGGGCATGTCCGGATGAAAGACAGGTGGGCGAAAGCCCGGGCAGGATGCTGCGAAAACGCATGGCACGACTCCTGAATGTCCGACTTGCGTCGACAAATGGCGCAGTGACGATTCGATCCTTCAGGCCCGGTACTGTTGGCAGCGTGAACGCGCACCACGTCTGGGTGGTGCGGGCTGCCTGGCCGCTCTTCTGCCGGCGCCGCCAGGGCGCCGCGCGAAGGCGTGCGAAATTTAGTTGTGCCGAGGAATCTTAATACATGCTCAGCAAAAGTCATAGAAACTTGAATTGATGGCAGTCTTCTAATTTTGTTTAGTACCTCTTTGTCTGTACATCAATACATGGCTTGAAATCGGGGCCACCGGGCGATTCATCCACGATCACTGCCGTGCAGAAGGTCGTCATGCCCATGTGTTATCGCGGCCGGCATCTTCGTTTCCGCGATGCGCAGCGCGAATGATCTAACTGGACTCCAAATTGGCTTAACGAAATTTGGCAATGCGCGCCAGCGCCGGCGGCAGCTTGTGCAGAGATAATTTTCTTAACTCGCGCAGCGAAGACACTGAATTGCTTTTTGGCGCGGCCGTGGGCTAACGTAGGGCCAGAGTCGGCACGGTTGGCGGCGCGGCTGGCGCCGCTTGTGGCCCGCCGTTGTGATGCGGAGAGATTCGTGAACAGACGGTATTCGGAAGAGCAGATCCGCGGCTACCTGGCCGAGGCGGCCAGCGGCGTGCCGGTGCGTGAGCTGTGCGCGCGCTATGGTTTCAGCGATGCTTCGTTCTACGGATGGCGGGCCCGTTACGGCCAGCCCAGCCAGGGTGATGCACGTGACGGCCGCAAGCTGCGCGAGCTGCAGGAAGAGAATGCCCGGCTGAAGAGTATGCTTGCGGATGCGCTGCTCAAGCTTGAGCTGATGCGCAACCGTACCGGCCGCCGCAATGGCACTGGCAAGGATCGCTAGCGGCGGACGGTTCTTGCAACTTGCAATGCGCCGCGGTGTCGCTTCCACGTGCCGCGGAGGGTTCTGGAGTATTGGTTTGACGAAGTTTCTGATCAAGGCGGGCGTGCTGGCATGCGCCGCCATGGTGGTTGTCCCGGCGTGGGCAGCCAGTGCTGCATCGGCGGCTGCGGCCGCCGGCACTCCGATGGTGGCCCCGCCGCCGCCACGGATGCTGGACGAAGCCACGGCCGTGGTGGAAGGACCTGATGGCAAGGTGTCTGCGTCGCAGCGGCAGCACTGCCAGTCATTGCTGGACCAGGTCAACGCGCTGCCCGGCGGGCCGCAGTGGTCCACTGGCAAGTCGTCGGTAACCACTGCCGACGGGCGCACATATCCGACACTGGAACGCCAGGCAGACCGCAAGCGCCTGGAAGAGGCGTATCGCCAGGAATGCACGCAGCAGCGCCGCTGAGGCGCCCCCCGGCAGCGGGCCGTCACCTGCGTATTTGTGGAGAGCCGACATGCACCGTTTCAAACACCTCTTCGCATGGTGCCTGGCACTGATGCTGATGGCGCCGCTCGGGCCAGCGATGGCGCAGTCCAAGCTGAGCAATGCCCAGCTTGACCAGCTGACCGCGCCGATTGCCCTGTATCCCGATGCGCTGTTGTCGCAGGTGCTGATGGCTGCCACCTATCCGGCCGACGTCGCAGCTGCGGCGCAATGGTCCAAGGCCAATCCCAGCCTGTCTGGCGATGCCGCGACCAAGGCGGTCGCCAGCCAGGCCTGGGACCCCAGCGTGCAGTCGCTGGCCGCGTTCCCCTCCGTGCTCGACATGATGGGCCGCCAGCCGCAGTGGGTGCAGTCGGTCGGCGACGCTTTCCTGGCCCAGCCCAATGACGTGATGGATTCGGTGCAGCGGCTGCGGGTGCAGGCGCAGAAAGCCGGCACGCTGAAGACGACCGAGCAGCAGAAGGTCGTGACGCAGACCACCGGCGGCACCACGATCGTGCAGATCGAGCCGGCCAATCCGCAAGTGGTCTACGTGCCGACCTACAACCCGACCACGGTTTACGGTACCTGGGCGTATCCCGCGTATCCGCCGGCCTATTACCCGCCGCCGCCCGGCTCCGTGTTTGCCACGGCACTGGTAACGGGCATCGGCTTCGGGCTTGGCGTGGCGGCGGTCGATGCGATGTGGGGCGGGTTCAACTGGAATAGCCACGACGTCAACATCAATGTGAACCGCTACAACAACATCAACGTCAACCAGCGCCTGGACGTCAACCGTGCCAACGTGAACTGGCAGCACAACCCCGCCAACCGCGGCAACGTGCCCTACAACAATGCGGCGGTGCGCGGTCGCTATGACCAGCAGCGCCAGTCCGGCCTCGCCAGCCGCCAGCAGGCTGCGCAACCCGGCCAGCGCGTGGGGGCCGCCGGCGGCGGGGTGCAGCGCCAGCCTTCCGAGCGCGACCAGGCGCGTGAGCGCGCCGCGCAGTCGTTCGAGGGCCGTACCGGGCAATCCATACCGGGCCATGCGGGCGGGGTGGCAGACCGCTCGCGCCCGGGTGCCGCCGGCGGTGGCGTGCAGAATCCGCGGCCGGCCGGCGCCGACCGCCAGCGCGCAGACCAGGCCCAGGCCCGCGACCGTGCGCGCAATGCCAACCGGGACAGCGCGCTGCGCGATGCCGGCAACGGCGACCGCGTGCGCCAGCAGACCCAGCGCGCGGCGACGCCGCAGCGGGAAGCGCCGCATGCGCGCCCGGCCGGGCTCCACCAGGGCGGCGGGCACCAGGGCGGTGGTCTGGGCGGCGGCGGTGGAGGCCGGCTCGGCGGCGGCGAACATTTCGGCCATGGTCGGAGGTAAGTCATGATGCACATGACCGCTAATCCCTTCTCTGCCGCAGCCCGAGCGCGCGCGCTGCGCACGCTGGCGGCGGCCGCGGCCCTGTCCCTGGCCCTGCCGGCGATGGCCCAGCAGGTCTTCCCCAGCCCTGACGCTGCCGCCGAGGCGCTGGGTGATGCCATCGCGCGCAGCGACGGCGATGCATTGCAGCGCGTGCTGGGCAAGCAATACCAGTCGCTGGTGCCGGAGGGCTCCATCAACCGCGACGACGTGTACGAATTCCTTGGCGCCTGGGCGCGCCACCATGCCGTGCAGCCCGATGGCGAGCGCCGCGCGCTGATCGCGGTCGGGCAGAGCGGATGGACCTTCCCCGTGCCGCTGGCAAAGCAGAAGGACGGTTGGCAGTTCGACCTGCGTGCCGGCCAGCAGGAAGTGCGCCGCCGCCGGCTCGGGCGCAATGAACTGGTGACGATGGAAACGCTGCTGCAGCTGGCCGATGCCCAGCAGCGCTACGCGGAGCAGGTGGGGCTGGGGCGCTACGCGACCCAGTTGATCAGCGCGCCGGGCAAGACCAACGGCCTGTACTGGCCCGCGGCCAGCGAGCAGGACGCCAGCCCGATCGGCCCCGATGCGCTTGCCATGGGCCCGGATACGCCCGCCGCAGATGCTTTCTACGGCTACCATTACCGGATCCTGCCGCCGGCCAAGGGCAGCGACGCCAAGTACGGCCTGATTGCCTGGCCGGCCCGCTATGGCGATACCGGCGTGCATAGCTTCATGCTCGGCAGCGACCGCGTCTTCTATGAGCGCGACCTCGGGCCCGGCACCGCATCGCGCGCCAAGGCCATCCGCAGTTTTTCGCCTGCCGGCTGGCAGCGCGTGGCGGACCGCTGAGCCCTTGGCCCCTGCGCCCCGGCCAGCCGTCTAGGCCAGCCGGGGTTCGCCGAACTCCCCGCCGTAGGCTTCTGATCTGGCCGCCGCCTGGCGCGGGGCCGGATCCAGGTCGGCATAGACCGCGGCCAGCCCGTCGCGGTCGATGATGCGCAGGTGCCGCTGGCGCACCGAGATCAGCCCGACCGAGGCAAAGCGCGACAGCAGCCGCGACACCGTTTCCAGGGTTAGCCCAAGCAGGCTGGCGATGTCCGTGCGCGACATCGCCAGCGTCAGCGCGCCGTCGCGGTTGCCGTCGCGGCGCGCCTGCTCGCCGGCGAGGTCGAGCAGCAGCATGGCCAGGCGCTGTGGCGCCCTCATCGACCCCACCGCCACCAGCAGCACGCGTTCGCGCTCGGCGTTGCGGCGCATCGCTTCCAGCACCGTTTCACGGAATGGGGCGGCCTGCATGAGGGTGCGCAGGGATTCGACCGAGACCGCACAAACCATTGCATCCTGCAGCGCGATTGCACCAGTCCCATAGACCGGACCTTCGTGCGGCTCAAGCCCCAGCACGTCGCCGGGCAGCGAAAAACCCGTTACCTGCCGCCAGCCCAGCGGCGATTCATAGACCTGCTTGGCGCTGCCATGGCGCAGCGGGTAGACCGTCAGCGCAGGGCGGCCCTGGCGAAACACATGCTCGCCGGTGCGCACCTCTACCAGCTCCGGCTGCAGCGCCATCGGCGCGTGCGGCAGGGGGGCTTGTGGCCCGGCATTGTGGCAAACGTGGCGAAAGAGGCAGAGCAGGCAGGCTGGGGCGCCGCTGTCCGGCATGGTGTCATTGTCCTCCGGTGACGATGGCCAAGTATAAAACGCCGGCAACGCAAGCCATCTCGCTGCGATCTGCATTCTTTCGTATGGCTGGTTTAAAAATTTCGCATTACGGGGGCGAGGCTCGTTGCGTTTGTGCCATAAGCGCGGGAGCACGCCGGCGGGCGTAATGCGGATTGTGATATGCTGCAACGCAACAATAAAGGCATAGGAGGAGATCGCGTCACACGATCAGGAGTCCTCATGACCAAAAGCTTTGCCGCTGACTGGCACGCGCAGATCCGGCGACTGAGCCGTGCGCAAGCCCGCACGGAAGCCCAGGTGAAGTCCTGGCTGGACCGCGTGGATTCGCTTAATCCGCTCACGCCGGCTCGGCCTGACCGCCCGCCGGGCAAGGTCCGGCCCGCCCGGCCAGCACCCGCGCCGGGTTCCCTGCCCGGTACCTGGCAGGCGCACAGGCTGCGCCTGGCGCCGCTGCCGGGCGAACTGGTGCCGCAACTCTCGTATCACCTCTACATACCGTCCAAGGCCCATCGCGGCCCGTTGCCGGTGGTGGTGGTGCTGCATGGCTGCCGCCAGACGCCGGATGACCTGTCGGCCGGCACCCGCATGAATGCGCTGGCCGAGCGCGAGGGATTTATCGTGGCCTACCCGCAACAGCCCTTGCGGCGCCAGGTGCAGCGCTGCTGGCAGTGGTTCGACCTGGGCGCCGCTGAGGGCGGACGCGAGGCGCAGGCGGTGGCCGCGCTGATCGATGCGCTGGCTGCGCGCCACGACGTGCGCGAGCGCGAGATCTACCTGGCCGGCATGTCCGCCGGCGCGGCCATGGCCGCGGTGGTGGCGTTGCGCTACCCGGGCAAGGTGGCGGCCGCGGCGCTGCATTCCGGCGTGGTCATCGGCGCCGCCGACAACCCGCGCGCCGGCCTGCGGGCCATGCAGCAAGGCTCGGCGGCCGATCCGTCATGGCTGCTGGATGCCGCCGGCGTGACGCCGGGCGGTCCCGAGATGCCCGCGCTGGTGATCCACGGCCTGGCCGACGACGCGGTCCATCCGGTCAATGGCCGTCTGCTGGCGCGGCAGTTCCTGGCTTACAACGGCCTGGAAGACCGGCTCGCCGGTGCGCCCGCGCAGTCCGGCCCGGAGGACGAAGCGCCGGGCCGGTCTCATGAATACCGCTTCGGCCGCTGGCGCCGCGACCTGGTCACGCTGGTGGAAGTGGAGGGCTTGGGCCACGCCTGGAGCGGCGGCGATGCCAGCTATGGCTACCACAGCGATATCGGCCCGGATGCCAGCACGATGATGTGGCAGTTCTTCAGCCAGCACCGCCGTTGAAGTCGGGCAGCACCAATGCGCATCAAGCGCGCACAAGTAAAGGGAGGGCGCCTGCCCTCCCTTTTTCCTTGCAGCAGCCGCGTCAGCCGCGCGAGCGGTCCTTGACGAACAGCGCAGTCACCATGCCCAGCACGCACAGCGCGACCACATAGTGGGCCGGTGCCAGCGGATCCTGCTTCAGCATCAGCGTGACGACCATCGGCGTCAGCCCGCCGAAGATCGCATACGACACGTTGTACGAGAATGACAGGCCCGAGAAGCGCACCTGCGCCGGGAACGCATTGACCAGCACGAACGGCACCGCGCCGATGGTGCCGACCAGGAAGCCGGTCAGCGCATAGAGCGGCAGCAGCAGGTCGGGGCGGGTGAAGATCGTCGTGTAGAACATATAGGCGCAGATGGCCAGCAGCAGGCCGCCGACGAACAGCGTGCGGCGCGCACCGATGCGGTCGGCCAATGCGCCGGAGACGACACAGCCGATCGTCAGGCACAGCGTGGCGACGCTGTTGGCGACCAGTGCCGTGCGCGCGTCAAAGCCATACAGCTTCTGCAGGAAGGTGGGCGTCATCAGGATCACCACCACGATGCCGGCCGACAGCATCCAGGTCAGCAGCATCGACACCGCGACGCTGCCGCGGTGGTTGCGCACCACCGACTTCAGCGGCATTTCCGCGGCCAGCGCCTTGCGCTTCTGCAGTTCGGCGAAGACCGGCGTCTCATGCAGCCAGCGCCGCAGGTACATCGAGGCGATGCCGAACACGCCGCCGATCAGGAACGGCACGCGCCAGCCGTGGTCGGCCAGCTCGGCCGGGGTGAAGACGCTGTTGATGCCGGTGGCGACCAGCGAACCCAGCAGGATGCCGGCAGTCAGCCCCGCGGTCAGCGTGCCGCAGGCATAGCCGACATGGCGCGCCGGCACGTGCTCCGATACGAACACCCAGGCGCCGGGCACTTCGCCGCCGACGGCCGCGCCTTGCAGGATGCGCAGCACCAGCAGCAGCACCGGCGCGGCCAGGCCGATCGACTGGTAGGTGGGCATCAGGCCCATCAGCAGCGTGGGCACCGACATCAGCAGGATCGACAGCGTGAACATCTTCTTGCGGCCGAGCAGGTCACCGAAGTGCGCCATGATGATGCCGCCCAGCGGCCGGGCCAGGTAGCCGGCCGCGAAAATGCCGAAGGTCTGCAACTGGCGCAGCCAGTCCGGCACCGACGGCGGGAAGAACAGCTGCCCGATGACCGTCGCGAAAAAAACGAAGATGATGAAGTCGTAGAACTCAAGGGCGCCGCCAAGCGCGGCAAGGGCAAGGGTCTTGTAATCCTGGCCGGTCAGCGGGCGCGCGCTGGCTCGCGGCGCGCCGATACCTGCGGCGGTACTGCTGGTGGTAGACATGAATGGACTCGCATGGAAGAGATCGCATGCGAAGCGCGCAGCACGGAATACGTGATGGGTGTGGCCGGAGGGTACAGCGCAGGGGAGGCAGGCCCGATGTGGCGGGTAAGCCGCAGGCTTGCGACGAAACGCTTCGCAAAGGGCGTAAAGATACCAGATCGGCCTACGCAGCGTTGAGGGGTCAATTCTGATTTCTTTGCTTTGTCCGAAACCGTTGCCATAATGTCGAAAAATGTGAAATCCGGGGCACAAACCATCGTGCAGCGCCGGAATGCGGGGTCAGATCTTCTGGAACGACATGGCTTTCAAGCAATCCATCCAGGCAGTGGCTGCCACGCCACGCGGCCGGCTGACGACGCGCGTCGCCGGCGGCGTGGTCGCGGCGCTCGCGGTGTTTGGGCTGGCCGGGTATTTTGGCGGCCCGCCGCTGCTCAAATACCTGATTGAAAAGAACGCGACCGACGCGCTGGGGCGCAAGGTCACGCTGGGCAAGGCCCACGTGCGCCCGTTCGAGCTGGCGGCCACGCTGACCGATCTCACTATCTATGAGCGCGATGGCAAGACCCCCGCGCTGACGCTGGGCGAGGCCGAGGCCAATACCTCGCTGGCCTCGGTCTGGCACCTGGCGCCGGTGGTGGACAACCTCCACGTCGACCGGCTGGCCGTGCACGTGGTGCGCGACGCCGACGGCCGCATGAGCTTTGCCGACGTCCAGGAGAAGCTTGCTGCCCTGCCGCCCAAGCCGCCCGATGCCAAGCCGGCGCGCTTTTCGGTCAACAACATCGCAGTTACCGGCAGCAGCTTCGGCTATGACGACAAGCAGCTCGGTTCCAGCCTGCGCGTCGACAACCTGACGCTGACCCTGCCGTTCCTGTCGAACCTGCCGCATGACGTCGAGATCGTGACGCGGCCCACGCTGAGCGCACGGGTCAACGGCACGCCGCTGGCGCTGGACGGCGAAGTGCTGCCGTTTGCCGATTCGCGCCAGACCCGGCTCAACGTCAACCTAGACGGCCTGGAGGTCGCGCGCGTGATGGCGTTCGCGCCGCCGCTGCGCGATGCCGAGGTCAAGTCCGGCAAGCTCGATACGCGCCTGACCGTGGCCTTCCGACAGCAGAAGGACACGCAGGAGATGCTGGTGATGGGCACGGCCGCGTTGCGCGATGCCGATGTCGTCACGCGCGCCGGCCAGCCGCTGGTCAAGAGCGGCCGCCTGGCGGTGGATATCGGCAAGCTCGAGCCGCTGGCTCACCGCGCGCAGCTGCGCAGCGTTGAGATCGAGGGGCTGGGCGTGGAAGCCGCGCGGCGCGCGGATGGCTCGCTGAACCTGGCCACGGCGTTCCTGCCACAGGCGGTCAGCAAATCCACGGATGGCGTGGCGCCCGCGCCGGCGCCTGCCTCGGCGCCGGCAGCGGCCGCCGCCTCGGGGGTGCAGGCGGCGCCGGCCAAGGCGGCGCCAAAAGACGTGCCGTGGCGCTATGCGGTCGACCGCATCGTCGTCAGGCAGGCCCGGCTGGGGTTTGAAGATGCACTGGCGCCATCGGGCCCGGGCAAGCTTGCACTCGGCCCGCTCGATGCCGAGGTCAAGGGCTTCGCCGGCACCGACGGCGACAAGCCGGCCAGGATCGAGGCCACGCTGACCGTGGCCGATGGCCAGACCCTGCACCATGCCGGCGACCTGCTGCTGCGCGACGGCTCGATGGCCGGCACGCTGGAAACCACCGGCCTGCGGCCGCAGGGGTTTGCCGCATGGTGGCCGCGCGAGCTGCGCAGCCAGTTCGGCACTACCGCGGTCAATGCCGAACTGAACTACCGCATGTCGTGGGGCACGCCGCAGTTCCAGTTCGTGCTGGAAAAATCGCGGCTGGAACTGGCGCCGCTCTACGTGGCCACGCGCGATCCGGTGACGATGCCGGTTCCGGCCGCCGCACGCGATGCCGATGCCAGTGCAAGACCCGCCGGCAACGACAATGCCGCCCCGCGCAGCGCACGCCGCGCGCGTGAGCGCGCCGCCGACCGCGAGGGCGCCAACCTGCCGCTGCTGCAGGCTGAAAAACTGGTGCTGGACGATATCCAGTTCGACCTGGCCAAGCAGACCTTCGCCACCAGCCAGGTCACCCTGGCCAGGCCGCAGCTCGCTGCCACGCGCGACCACAGCGGCGAGCTGATCGAGATGGCGCGCCTGTGGGCTACCGAATCGGCGCAGCAGGTGCGCGCCACGCCGCGCCGGAATGGAGCAGCCGCACCCGCCACCAACGGCAAGCCAGCGGGTGGCGGCTGGAAGGCAGACATCGGCAAGGTCACGGTGGAAGGCGGCAGCGCCCGCCTGGCCGACTACCAGCCGGCCGGGGCCAACCGCGGCCGCCCGGTGATCCACCAGTTCCGCAATATCGCGCTGAGCACCGGCTCGGTCGCCTGGCCGCTGACGCCGGCGGCGGTGCCGCTCAAGCTGCATGCCGAATCCGGTCGCCGCGGCGTGATCGGCGTGGATGGCACGGTGTTGCCGACCGTCCCCGCCAGCCGGCTGCAGCTGGACCTGCGCGAGGTCGAGGTGAGCCCGCTCCAGCCCTACCTGGCTGACCGCTTCAACGCCGCCCTGCGCACCGGCACGCTGACGGCAAGGGGCAAGCTCAATGTCGATGCGCCAACCGGCAAGCCCATCGCCGCGCAGTTCAGCGGCAACGTGCAAACCGGCAACGTGCGCACGGTGGACCGCGTCAGCGGCGAAGACTTCCTGCGCTGGCGTTCGCTGGCGGTATCGGGCATCGACTTCGCCATGGACGAGAGCAAGGGCCCGATGCGCGTGAGCCTGGGCAATGTCGCGCTGTCTGACTTCTATGCCCGCGTGATCCTGAACGCCAACGGCCGCCTGAACCTGCAGGACGTGATGGCCGGCGGCGCCGAGAAGGGCGAGGCGGCGCCATCGACCAGCCTGACGCAGGCCAACCCGGCCTCGGCGCCGGCAACGCCGCCGGTGCAGACCGGTGATACGCGCACGGCCCAGGTCGAGCAGAAGCCGGGCGGCCCCAAGCCGCAGGTGCGCATCGGCGGGGTCTCGGTCGAGAAGGGCAATATCAATTTCTCGGACTTCTTCGTCAAGCCCAACTACACGGCCAACCTGACCGGCATGAAGGGCAAGGTGTCCAAGGTGTCGTCGGGCGACCCCACGCCGGCCGACCTGGTGCTGGATGGCCGCATCGACGACGATGCGCCGGTCAATATCAGCGGCAAGCTCAATCCGCTGGGTGAGCAGCTGTTCCTGGACATTGCCGCCAAGGCCTCGGGCGTGGAACTGACGCGGCTCACGCCGTATGCGGCCAAGTACGCCGGCTACCCGATCACCAAGGGCAAGCTGACGGTGGACGTGGCCTACAAGATCGAGAACGGCAAGCTCGATGCGAGCAACCACCTGTTCCTGGACCAACTCACCTTCGGCGAGCGCGTCGACAGCCCGGATGCGACCAAGCTGCCGGTGCTGCTGGCGGTGTCGCTGCTGAAGGACCGCAACGGCGTGATCGACGTGAACCTGCCGGTGTCGGGCTCGTTGTCGGATCCGGAGTTCAGCATCGGCGGCGTGATCGTGCGCGTGATCGTCAATCTGCTGACCAAGGCGATCACGTCGCCGTTCTCGCTGATCGCCTCGGCCTTTGGCGGCGGCGGGGGCGAGGAGCTGGGCTATGTCGAGTTCGCGCCCGGCACCGCGGCGCTGACGCCGGCGGCCAGGGACAAGATCACCAAGCTGGGCCAGGCGCTCAATGACAGGCCCGCGCTGCGGCTGGAAATCAGCGGCCGCATCGACCCGGCCACCGACGAGGCCGGCGCGCGCCGCGCGTGGCTGGATGCGCGCGTGGCCGAGCAGAAGCGGCGCGACCAGCGCGACAGCGCACAGGTGGGCGGCGAGGCCGACAACGACGAAGCCGGCGAGCAGGGCGCCGAGATCAAGGTCTCGAAACAGGAGTACCCGAAGTACCTGGAGCAGGTCTACAAGCGCACATCGATGAAGAAGCCGCGCAACTTCGTCGGCTTCACCAAATCCCTGCCGCCCGAGGAAATGGAAAAGCTGCTGATGGCCAACGCCACGGTCACCGAGGCCGACCTGAAGCGCCTGGCCGAGCAACGCGCACTGGTGGTCAAGCAGTCGCTCGAACGCGAGGGCAAGGTGTCGGAGAGCCGGCTGTTCCTGACCGCGCCCAAGCTCAGCGCCGAGGGCATCAAGGACAAGGGCGCGCCCAACCGCGTGGACTTCTCCATTCGCGGCTAGCCGGGGCGGCAGCGCCGCACGGTGCGGCGCCGCCACAGGCCCGGCCCGGAAAACCGGTATGATTCGGCCCGGACAATCCGTTCCATAGCCGATTCAGGAGTGTGTTTTGCAGCAGGATCAATTGGAAGCCGCCGTCGCCTACAAGACCTGGGTGTGCGTGATCTGCGGCTGGGTCTACGACGAAGAACAGGGCTGGCCGGAAGACGGCATCGCCCCCGGCACGCGCTGGGAAGACATCCCCGAGGACTGGCGCTGTCCGGAATGCGACGTCGGCAAGGCCGAATTCGCCATGATCGAGCTGTAACGCCGCACGCACTTTCCTGTCCGGCCGACCCATGCGGGCTCAGCCCCGGGCTTGCGCCAGCATGGCGGCAAGCAGCACATTGGCGCCCGCCTCGAGATGCTCGGGCCTGGCGTCCTCGATCTCGTTATGGCTGATGCCGTCCTTGCACGGCACGAAGATCATTGCCGCCGGCGCTACCCTGGCCAGGTAGACCGCGTCGTGGCCAGCGCCGGTGACGATGTCGCAATGCGTGTAGCCACGCGCCGCGGCCGCGTGCCGGACATGGGCCACAAGCTCGGGCGCGAAGGGCGTCGGCTCGAAGCGCTGGATCGCTTCGACTTCCACCGCCAGCGCGGCACCTGTAGTGCTGCCGCTGGCCAGCGCCGCGCACGCTGCGCGCAGCCTTGCTTCCATCCGGTCGAGCTGGCCGCCATCGAGATGGCGAAGGTCGACGCTGAACTGTACCCGCCCCGGAATGACGTTGCGTGAAGACGGGTGGACATTGACCACCCCGACCGTCCCCCGGCCATCGGGGGCAAAGTCGTCCGCGATCTTCGCCACTTCCTGGAACAGGAACGAAGCGCCATGCAGGGCGTCCCGGCGCAGCGGCATGGGGGTGGGGCCGGCATGCGCCTCCATGCCCGTCACCGTGACGTCATACCAGCGCAGGCCAAGCGACCCCGTCACCACGCCGATGACCTTGTCCTCGGCCTCGAGGATCGGGCCTTGCTCGATATGCGCCTCGAAGTACGCGCCAACCTTGTGGCCGACCGGCGCGGTGCCCGCATAGCCGATCGCCGCGAGTTCGCCGGCAACGGACTTGCCGGCGTTGTCGGTTGCCGTCAAAGCGGTGGCTTCGGGGAAAACGCCGGCGAACACGCCCGATCCCATCATCACCGGCACGAAGCGCGCGCCTTCCTCATTGGTCCAGATCGCCAGTTCCAGCGGCGCCTCGGTGGTCACGCCGTGCTGGTTGAGCGTGCGCATGACTTCCAGCCCGGCCATCACGCCATAGCATCCGTCGAACTTGCCGCCGGTGGGCTGGGTGTCGATATGGCTGCCGGTCATGACCGGGGCAAGCGCGTCGTTGCGGCCCGCCCGGCGCCCGAAGATATTGCCCACGCGGTCGATGCGCACCGCCAGGCCGGCGTCGCGCATCCAGCCGGTGACGAGGTCGCGCGCCTGCCCGTCCAGCGCGGTCAGGGCCAGACGCGCATTGCCGCCCCTGGGCGTGGCGCCGATCCGCGCCAGGTCCATCAGCGCTTGCGACAGGCGTTCGCCATTGATCGTGATTGCGTTCATACGCCCGTCCCTGACTGTTGGATGCCGCCGAAGAAGGCCGTTGCATTGGCGGCGAGCGAATCGAGGTGGTAGCCGCCTTCCTGCACGACCAGCGTGGGCAGGCCCAGTGCGGCAACGGCGCGGCCGAGGCGGCCGAAGCCTGCGGTGGACACGTCCACCAGCGACTGCGGATCCTCGCGGTAGATGTCGAAGCCGAGCGACAGCACCAGCGCGTCTGCCTGGAAGCGTTCGATGGCGCCGCGTGCGGTGTCCAGCTTGTCGAAGAAGACGGACTCGGGCGAACGGTGCGGCATCGGCAGGTTGAGGTTGTGGCCGGTGCCGGCGCCGCGGCCGTGCTCATCGTCGAAGCCCGCGACCACCGGATAGAAGTTGGTCGGGTCGCCGTGGATCGACACGTAGAGCACATCGGCCCGGTCGTAGAAGATCTCCTGGATGCCCTGGCCGTGGTGCATGTCGGTATCGAGGATGGCCACGCGGCCAAGGCGCGCGCGCAGGGCCTGGGCGGCGATCGCGGCATTGTTCAGGTAGCAGAAGCCGCCCGCCGCGTCGCGCCGGGCATGATGGCCAGGCGGCCGGCACAAGGCGTAGGCGCGGCGCGCGCCGTCCAGCAGCGCCCGGGCCCCGGCCACCGCGCTCTGCGCCGACCAGTAGGCCGAGCGCCAGGTGTTCAGGCCCACCGGGCAGCTGCCATCGGCGAGATAGCGCGCGGCCTGCGCCAGCACGCCGCGCAGGGCGTTGGGCTCGCGCACGAAGATATTGGACATGACCTCGTCGCCCCAGTCCTCCGGCAGCTCGCGCCAGCTGGCATGGGCGTCCTGCAGGAACTGCAGGTAAGGCTGGTCGTGCACCGCAGCAAGCGGTGCGAGGCCGTGGTCGGCGGGGGCGTGGAGCGCGAAGCCAAGCGCCTCTGCCGCCTGGACCAGCCGCTGCGCCCGCGCAGGCAGCTCCTGCGGCGAGCGCATCCGGCCGCGCGAGTAGTAGCTCTGCGGATGGTGCAGCAATTGCTCGGGATGGAAAAACGTCAGCATGGGGTTTGCAATGTCCGTGGAAAGGCGTCAGGCCTGCGCGGCTTGCGCGGCCGGTTGTGGTTGCTGGCGCTGGCGTGCATCGATGCTGGCGATGCACAGCAGCGACACGCCGGCCAGCAAGGTGTAGAACACCGCCAGCGGCCACCATTGGCCCTGGAAGCGCTGCGCGAGGACGGTCCCCACCAGCGGTGTCAGCCCGCCCGCCACCGCGCCGCAGACCTGGTAGGACAACGAGATCGCCGAGTAGCGCACGCGCGTTTCGAAGACACCGCTGACAAAGCCCGCGATCACCGAATAGAAGCTCGCCATGCACACCACCGCCAGCGCGATGCCGAGCACGATGGCCGGCGCCTGGCGCGTCTGCACCAGCAGGAACATCGGATAGGGTGAAGCCATCGCCAGCAGCGCGGCCAGCTTGAGGAAGCGCGCGCCGCCAAGCTTCTCTGCCAGCCAGGCGGCCAGCGGCTGCGCCAGGAACTGGATGATGGCGACGGCGAACAGGCAGTCGAGGATCAGCGTCCTGGGCAGCGACAGGTATTGCGTGGTGTAGGCAATCATGAAGGTGTTGGTGAAGTACACCCCCGCAATGCCGATGGTATTGGCGCCGATGCACAGCAGCACCGGCACGCGGGCCGTGCGCCAGACCTCGGCAAGCGGCAGCCTGGCGGTCTTGCGCTGCGCCTGCACCTGCGCGAACTCGGGCGATTCATTCACGCCCAGCCGGATCGCCACGCCCACCAGCAGCAGCGCCGCGCTGGCCAGGAATGGCAGGCGCCAGCCCCAGTCCATGAACACCTCGTGCTCCATCGACGTGACCGCGCGGAAAGCCAGCAGCGACAGGATCAGGCCGGCCGGGCTGCCGAGCTGCGCGAACGAGGCGAAGAAGGTGCGGCGGCCCTTGGGGGCATGCTCGCCCGCCATCAGCACCGCGCCGCCCCATTCGCCGCCCACGGCGATGCCCTGCACCACGCGCAGCAGGACCAGCAGCACCGGCGCGATCGCGCCCGCAGTGGCGTAGGTCGGCAGCAGGCCGATGCCGATGGTGGCCACGCCCATCATCATGAGCGTGATCATCAGCGCCTGCTTGCGGCCGATGCGGTCGCCCCAGTGGCCGAACACGATGCCGCCGAGCGGACGGGCAAAGAAGCCGACCGCGAAGGTGCCGAATGACGCCAGCGTGCTCAGGAAGGGATCGCCGCCGGGAAAGAACAACGGGCCGAACACCAGCGCGGCGGCGGTGGCGTAGATGTAGAAGTCGTACCACTCGATCATGGTGCCGACAAAGGCGGCGGTGGCGGCGCGCACGGGCTGGCGCGTGCCGGAAGGGGACACTTGCATGGACTGGCTCCTCACTATGTTTGTGCCGCTGCATCAGGGGCAGCTGTGGGAGGAGTTATCGCGCGTTGACAAATATCAGTCAAATTTCTAATATTTATTTTTCATATAACTTCAATTTATACGTGGCGTGATGGAGCGTTCTGCCCTGGACCGGGCCCTGCTGACCGACCGGCTCGACTGGAACCTGCTGCGCACCTTCCTGACCATCGTCCACGAGCGCAGCCTGAGCCGCGCCGCGGTGCGGCTGCATATCACCCAGCCGGCGGTGAGCCTGGCCTTGCGCCGGCTCGAAGAGCATCTGGGACACACGCTGATCGAGCGGCGCGGCAGCAATTTCCGCCTGACCCGGGCCGGCGAAGAAGTGCTGCGCATCGCCACCGACGTCTATGGCAGCGTGGCGCGGCTGGGGGCTGAACTGGCGGAGCAGCAGGACGAAGTCAGCGGCCTGCTGCGGCTGCTGACCGTGAGCCGTATCCATTCAGGCGTCTATGACGAATGCCTGGCCGCGTTCCATCGGCAGCATCCGCGCGTCACGCTGCAGGTGGACGTGATGCGCAGCACCGAGATTGCGGACGCGCTCGCGCAGAAGGCTGGCGGCGTGGGCCTGAGCCTGTACCGGCAGCCGGGCCGGCAGTCGGGCGACGGGCTTGAGCACATGCTGTTCCTGCGCCAGCGCTATGCCATCTTCTGCGGGCGCCATCACCGGCTGTTCGGGCGCACCGGGCTGGCCATTGCCGACCTGCTGGCCGAGCACTTCGTCTCGTTCAGCAGCGACCAGCTTGGCGACGTGCTGGCGCCATTGGCCGTATTCCGCGACCAGCACGGCTTTTCCGGCCAGATCGTCGCGACCTCGCCCAGCCTCGATGAAATCCGGCGGCTGGTGTTCGCGGGCTATGGCATTGGCTGCCTGCCCGAACATATCGTTGCCGACGATGTCGCCCAGCAACGGTTGTGGCGCCTGCCGCCCGAAGAGGGCGTGGCCGATATCGACATGTACCTGCTGTGGAATCCGGAGCGGCGCCAGACGCCGGCCGAGGCCGCGTTCATCGAGCACTTCCGCCACTACGTGGCGCGCTATTCGCTGATGGAGCGGCTGGGGGAGTCAGTGAACGCGCCGCTGGCGGCGTTGCGCGCGCCGACGGCATGATGGACTACTGCCCGGTTCGCGTACCGGGCAATGGTGCAGAAGAACGCTTGTTGGGGCCTAGCCGTGCCGTCGCAGCGTATGCCGGCACAGCCCGGCGCGTTGCCGTTGTGCAGCGCAACGCCGGTAGCGCATCCGGTACGGATGGCTGCAGCGCCAGATGGCCCGCAAGACGGTAATGAACAGCAGCGCCGCCATGACGGCAGCAAGCAGGCCGATCGACATAACGGCCCTCCTCCCCAAAAACCGTCTGTCCGACCTCTGGGGTCAGATCAGCAGCGGTAATGCCTCTAGCACCAACACGGCAACCAGTGCGCCGATCAGGGCGCCCATGGTCCGGCAACTGATGCGCAGGTACTTGGCAGTCACCGGGATCGAACCCATGGCGATCACGCCTACCAGCGCCATCGGAATCAGGAATACAAGATCATGCGCGGTGAAGTGCATGGCGGTCTCCTGTCTCTCTTTTGTGATTCCAGTATAGGCAGTGTGTGCCCGATGCATGGCTGCGTGCATCGGGATTGTCCCGAACACGGGAGATGCGGACACCACCCAGGTACCGATGCGCGCACTTAGGACGGTTCAGGCGTTGCGCTGCGTACGCATGCCCCACGTTTTTCGCCATGCGAACCCCCGAAGCGGGAAACACGTGTCCTATGCTGATCAGAGACGCGGGGCCCCGTTCCCATTCAAGTCCAATGCCCCGCGGACCGAGAGAGACGGAGGTGGCTATGGAACTTCACATGCAATCGCACCACTACGTGCGGCGGCAGCCGGACTGGACCGCGGCAGCGGTCTCGGGGCTGGCGGCCGGGGCGTTGCTGCTGGTGCTGGAGCTGTTCTGGTCGTCGATGGTGTCGGGCGTGAACCCGTGGATCGCCACGCGCATGATCGCCGGGATCCTGATGGGCCAGGACGTGCTGCAGAGCGCAACGTTTACCGTCGGCACGGTGGCCGCGGCGCTGGTGATCCATTTCGTGCTGGGCGCCGTGCTGGGCATGATCCTGGCGGCCATCATCGCGCCATTCACGCTGGATTCGAGCCTGGGCATGGCAATGCTGGCGGGCGCCGTGTTTGGCATGGTAGTGTACTTCTTCAATTTCTATGTGATGACGTTGGCCTTCCACTGGTTTGTCGAGGTGCGCGGGTGGCATACCTTCATCGGGCATCTGATCTTCGGGATGGCCGCGGCGGCATGCTACTGGAAGCTGGAGAGCAAGGACGTATCGCACTGACAGCGCTTCGGGGCAGGGCGCGGCGAGCGCCGGCTCATGGCGGTTGCGTTGCGCGCGCCAGCCTTTGGGCGGGTACGCGCGCAAGACCTGCGGCGGCCGGAACCAGGGGTTCCCGCCGCCGCTTTTTCTCGCGCTGCGCGCTTGTGCAGTGCGACACCAATGCATTGGCATGTCGCCTTGCAGTGACCTGACGGCATGCACTAGTCTTATGTCTACCTGCGTGACTTGCGCATCCCTCGCCGCGCGCGAGGAGGAGGGTGGATATGGCGTTGGCCATCGCACTCGTAGTCATGGTCGTCGGTTCGGTGCTCTTCCATTTCATGAGCCCGTGGTGGGCGACCCCGCTGGCGTCCAACTGGCAGCAGATGGACGACACGCTGACCATTACCCTGGTCATCACCGGCATTTTCTTCATCGGCATCAACCTGTTTGTCGGCTACATCGTCTGGCGCTTCCGGCATGAGGCGCCGCATCCCAATGGCGGCACCGGCCACCGCGCGTCCTACCACCCGGAGAACAGCAAGCTCGAACTGTGGCTGATCGGCGGCACCACGCTGGGCGTGGTGCTGCTGCTGGCGCCGGGCCTGTTCGTCTACGCCGACTACGTGCGCCCGCCGCGCGAAGCGATGGTGATGGAAGTGGTGGGGCAGCAGTGGTCCTGGGCCTTCCGCTTTCCCGGCAAGAGCGGCCAGCTGGGTGCTTCCGATGCGCGCTTTGTCACCGGTGCGAATCCGCTCGGGCTGGACCCCGACGATCCGCGTGGCCTGGACAATATCGTGATCGTCGGACCGGAGGTGCACCTGCCGCTGAACAAGCCGGTCAAAGTGCTGTTGCGCTCCAAGGACGTGCTGCATGACTTCTACGTGCCGCCGTTCCGCGCGCGCATGAACATGGTGCCGGGCATGGTGACGTCGTTCTGGTTCACGCCGACGCAGGCGGGGCGCTTCGATATCCTGTGCGCGCAGCTGTGCGGCGTGGGGCACTACAACATGCGCGGCACGGTGGTGGTGGAAGAACCGGCTGCGTACGAGGCATGGCTGGCCAGGCAGCAGACCTTTGCCATGACGCTGGCGAAGGCCGCGGCACCGCCGGCGGCAATGGCCGCTGCCGCACCCGGCGCCGCGGGCGACGCCGGCACCGTCGAGAAGGGACGCGCGCTGGCGCAGAGCAAGGGCTGCGTCGGCTGCCACAGCATCGACGGCAATCCGGGCGTGGGGCCGACCTGGAAGGGCCTGTACGGCAAGACCGAGACCTTTGTCGACGGCAGCAGCGCCAAGGTGGACGATGCCTTCCTGCACAAGGAGATCACCGACCCCAATGCGCGGCTGGTCAAGGGCTTCGGCCCGGTGATGCCGAAGTTGCCGATGAGCGAGGATGAGGTCGCGGCACTGACCGCCTATATCAAGTCGGCCGGCAGCGGCGCGGCGGAAGCCGGCACGGTGGCGCCGGTGGCGCCCGCGGACGTGCCCGCCGGCCCGGCTGCCGCGACCAGCGCCGCCACCACGGCAACCGCTGGCTCTGGGGCGCCCGCTGCCACGCCCGGGGCCGCGTCCGGCACCTATACGACTTCGACGGCCGTGGCCGTGCCGCCCTCGGCGGCACCCGCGCCCGCCAGGAAGTGAGGAGACCCGCATGGCTTACGCCGACGATGCCGCCCATCACGCGCCGCAGAGCTTCTGGACCCGCTATGTCTGGAGCCAGGACCACAAGGTGATCGCCGTGCAGTACACCATCGTGGCGATCGTGGTGGGCCTGGTGGGCGTGGCGCTGTCCAACCTGATGCGCATGCAGCTTGGCTTCCCGGGGCGCTTCGAGTTCATCGACGCCAACCGCTACTACCAGTTCGTCACCATGCACGGCATGATCATGGTGATCTACCTGCTGACGGCGCTGTTCCTGGGCGGCTTCGGCAACTACCTGATCCCGCTGATGGTGGGGGCGCGCGACATGGTGTTCCCCTTCCTCAACATGCTCAGCTTCTGGGTCTACCTGCTGTCGGTGATCGTGCTGCTGGCCAGCTTCTTCGTGCCCGGAGGGCCCACCGGCGCGGGCTGGACGCTATACCCGCCGCAGGCCATCCTGCCCGGCACCCCAGGCCATGACTGGGGCATCATCCTGATGCTGGTGTCGCTGGCGATCTTTATCGTCGCGGCCACCATGGGCGGCCTCAACTACGTCACCACCGTGCTGCAGGCGCGCACGGAAGGAATGACGCTGCTGCGCATGCCGCTGTCGGTATGGGGCATCTTCATGGCCACCATCCTGGCGCTGCTGGCGTTCCCGGCGCTGTTCGTGTCGGCGGTGATGATGCTGCTGGACAAGACCCTCGGCACCAGCTTCTTCATGCCGGCGATGGTGTCGATGGGGCAGCAGCTGCAGTACAAGGGCGGCAGCCCCCTGCTGTTCCAGCACCTGTTCTGGTTCTTCGGCCACCCCGAGGTGTATATCGTCGCGCTGCCGGCCTTCGGCATCGTCTCGGACCTGGTCAGCGTGCATTCGCGCAAGAGCATCTTCGGCTACCGCACCATGGTGTGGGCAATCCTGGCGATCGGGGTGCTATCGGTGGTGGTGTGGGCCCACCACATGTTCGTCAGCGGCATGAACCCGTACTTCGGCTTCTTCTTTGCCACCACCACGCTGATCATCGCCATCCCCACCGCGATCAAGGTCTACAACTGGGTCATCACGCTATGGCGCGGCGATATCCATTTCACCGTGCCGATGCTGTTCGCGATCGCCTTCATCAGCACCTTCGTCATCGGCGGCCTGACCGGGCTGTTCCTGGGCAATGTCAGCGTGGATATCCCGCTGTCCAACACCTACTTCGTGGTGGCGCACTTCCATATGGTGATGGGCGTGTCGCCGATCCTGGTGGTGTTCGGCGGCCTCTACCACTGGTACCCGAAGGTCACTGGCCGGATGCTGGACGACAGCATGGGCCGGATCCATTTCTGGGTCACCTTCGTCGGCACCTACGCCATCTTCTTCCCGATGCACTACCTGGGCGTGCTGGGCATGCCGCGCCGCTACTACGCCTACGAGAACTACGCCTTTATCCCGGAGTCGGCGCATGTGATGAACATGTACATCTCGGTGGCCGCCTTCATCGTCGCCACGGCGCAGCTGCTCTTTGTCTTCAACCTGGTGTGGAGCCTGTGGCATGGCCGCAAGGCCGACGCCAACCCGTGGCGCGCGGCCTCGCTGGAATGGCAGACGCCGCAGACGCCGCCCGCGCACGGCAACTGGGGGCCGCACCTGCCGGTGGTGTACCGCTGGGCCTATGCCTACAGCGTGCCGGGCGCGCGCGAGGACTTTATCGCGCAGAACGCGCCGCCGGAAGAGGGCGGGGCCGAGCCTGAACCGCATGCCAGCCGCGGAGCCGTCGCATGAACGCCGAAGCCCTGTACAAGGTCAGCCGCGACGATTTCGGCGGCAGCCCGTCCGACGAGAATGCCGCCAACCACCGGCCGCAAGGGCGCGCCCCCGCGAGCATCGGCCTGTGGGTGTTCATGGGCGTGGTGACCTCGCTGTTTGCGCTGTTCCTGACCGCCTATGCGCTGCGCATGGACAGCCCGGACTGGCACCGCATCGGGCTGCCCTGGCAGGTGTGGCTGTCCACCGCGCTGCTGGGCGCCGGCAGCGTGGCGATGGCGGTGTCGTCGCGCGCCGCGGGCCGGGGCGAGATGGCCGTGGCCAGGCAGGCGCTGCGCCTGGGCGGTCTGGGCGCGGCCGGCTTCGTCGCCTCGCAGCTGTGGGCCTGGCAGGCACTGGGCGCGATGCAGGTGATGCCTGCCGGCAACCCGGCCGGCAGCTTCTTCTACCTGCTGACAGCGATGCACGGCCTGCACGTGCTGGGCGGCCTGGCCGGCTGGGGCTTTGCCATGTCGTCGCGCGGCAGCGGCGAGGCCGCGGTGCTGCGCATGCGGCTGTGCGCGCGCTACTGGCATTTCCTGCTGGCGGTATGGGTGGTGCTGCTGGCGGCGCTGGGGTGGCTTACGCCCGAACTGGTGCGCTATATCTGCGGCACGGCCTAGCGGCGGCGGCAGCAAGGAGGACCGGCATGTCAACGCAACTGTCTTCACCATCGAGCCCACCCGGCGTGGCGCCCGCGCCCCCGGTGGGCGGCGTGCGCGGCCTGCTGGCCGACTGGTCGTCGGACCAGCAGGCCTTCAAGGTGTCGTGGGGCAAGGCCATGATGTGGATCTTCCTGCTGTCCGACACCTTCGTCTTCAGCTGCTTCCTGACCGGCTACATGACCGTGCGCATGTCGACCACGGTGCCGTGGCCCAACCCCAGCGAGGTGTTCGCGCTGCACGTGGGTGGCGCCGACATTCCGTTGCTGCTGATCGCCATCATGACCTTCGTGCTGATCACCAGCAGCGGCACCATGGCGATGGCGGTCAACTTTGCCTACCGGCGCGCGCGCCGCGAGTGCGCGCTGCTGATGTTCGTCACCGCGCTGTTCGGCGTCATGTTCGTCGGCATGCAGGCCTTCGAATGGACCAAGCTGATCGTGGACGAGGGCGTGCGCCCGTGGACCAACCCGATGGGGGCGGCGCAGTTCGGCTCGACCTTCTTCATGATCACGGGCTTCCACGGGCTGCATGTGTCGTGCGGCGTGGTGTACCTGCTGATCGTGGCCACGCGCGTGCTGCGCGGACGCTACGAGGCCACCGGCAACTACCAGATCGTGGAGATCGCGGGCCTGTACTGGCACTTCGTCGACCTGGTCTGGGTGTTTATCTTTGCGTTGTTCTATCTCTGGTGACGGCCATGGCATCGAATCCGGCAACTCCCGCAACCCCGGTGACGCCAGCGCATGGCTCCGGCAACGATGCCGGGCATGCCGCGCACTCCGGCCAGCAGCATCCTATCGGGCTGTACCTGAAGATCTGGCTGCTGCTGTTCGTTCTGTCGACGCTGTCGTACCTGGTCGACTATTTCCATGTCACCGGCTACCTGCGCTGGACGCTGATCCTGGTGTTCATGGGGCTGAAGGCGGGGCTGATCGTGGCAGTGTTCATGCACATGGCATGGGAGCGCATGGCGCTGATCTGCGCCATCCTGGTACCGCCGCTGTGCCTGCTGGTGCTGGTCTGGCTGATGGCGGAAGAAGCGAATCATACGTTCCTGACGCGCGGTATCTTCTTCCGCTGACGGGGAGGCGCCGCCGGCCCCGGGGAGGGAGCCGGCGGCAAGCCGCCTTGCACCGCGCCCGGGCGCTCAGGCCTGGGTGATGAACTTGGTTACCAGGTAGCCATCGAAGGTCTCCTGGCCGCCTTCGCTGCCGATGCCCGAATCCTTGATGCCCCCGAACGGGGTCTCGGCCAGCGCCATGCCGAAGTGGTTGATGTTGACCATGCCGGCTTCCAGGCCGTTGGATACTTCGGTCGCGGTCTTCAGCGAGTTGGTGAACACATACGAGGCCAGGCCAAAGGGCAGGCTGTTGGCGCGGCGCAGCACCTCGGCCGTGTCCTTGAAGCGCGTCACGGGCGCCACCGGGCCGAACGGCTCGTCGGTCATCAGACGCGAGTCGTCGGGCAGGTCGGTGACCACGGTGGGCGCGAAGAAATAGCCCTTGTCCCCCAGGCGCGAGCCGCCTGCCACCACCTTGCCGCCACGCTGGCTGGCATCGTCCAGGAACTGCTCCATTGACAGCACGCGGCGCTCATGCGCCAGCGGCCCCATCTGGGTGCCGTCCTCCAGGCCGTTGCCGACCTTGATCGAGCCGATCACCTCGGTAAAGCGCGCCAGGAAGCGGTCATAGGCTTTCTCCTGGACATAGAAGCGCGTCGGCGACACGCATACCTGGCCGGCATTGCGCAGCTTGAAGCGCGCCAGCATCTCGGCGGCGGGGTCGATGTCGGCGTCGTCGAACACCAGCACCGGCGAATGGCCGCCCAGCTCCATGGTCACGCGCTTCATATGCGCGCCGGCCAGCGCCGCCAGCTGCTTGCCCACCGGCACCGAGCCGGTGAATGAAATCTTGCGCACGATCGGCGATTCGATCAGGTAGGTCGAGACCTCGCTGGGCACGCCCCAGACGATGTTGAGCACGCCCGGGGGCAGGCCCGCATCATGGAACAGCTGCGCCAGCGCCACCACCGCGCTGGGCGAGTCTTCCGGCCCCTTCAGGATCAGCGTGCAGCCCGCGCCCAGCGCCGACACGATCTTGCGGATGGCCTGGTTGAACGGGAAGTTCCACGGCGTGAAGGCGGCGCACACGCCGATCGGCTCGCGCACCACGATCTGGCGCACATTGGGCTGGCGCGGCGGGATCACGCGGCCGTAGATGCGGCGGCATTCCTCGGCATGCCAGTCGGCGTGCTCGGCGCAGACCATCACTTCGCCGACGGCTTCGGCCAGCGGCTTGCCCTGGTCCAGCGTGATATTGCGGCCGATCTCCTTGGCGCGCTCGCGGGTGAGCTCGCCCACGCGGCGCAGGATCCTGGCGCGCTCCAGCGGCGAGGTCTTCTTCCAGGTTTCAAAGGCGCGCTGCGCGGCGGCCAGCGCGCGGTCCAGGTCGGCGCGGCTGGCGTGCGGCAGCTTGCCCAGCACTTCCTGCGTGGCCGGGTTGATGACATCCTGCTCGCGCCGGTCGCCTCCCTTGATGAATTCTCCGTCGATATAGAGGGCGAGATCCTGGTACATGCGTGTTCTCCTGGTGGGCGGTGAAACCGCAAGCTTAACCCGGCGGCCGCGTTCATGCAGCGCGCCGGGTGTGTTCCCAGGAGGAATGTGCGGGAATGTCCCCGCGGCCGGTTCAGCCGATGTCAGGCGGCATCGCGCGTGCGCGCCACCGGCACGACTTCAGCCCCGGTGCGGGTGGCTTCCACCACCAGGATCACGAGCAGCGTGATCAGCGTCAGGCCGAACACCGCATAGCCGATGCTGTCGCCCTCGATGGCGAACAGGCTGGGCGCGTAGGTCGGGCTGGTGCAGATCATGGTGCCCGCAGACATGCCGGTGTAGTGCATGCCGCAGACGGCAACGCCCATGACCACTGCAGCTGCCAGCTGCTTGCCGCGGGTCTTCACCGTGGTGGCCAGCCACAGCGCCACCACCGACACCACCACGGCGATCACCACCGACAGCCCGATGATGGCCAGGTCCCAGTCGAAGCGGGTGTTGGAGCGGATCGCGGCCATGCCGGTGTAGTGCATCGCCACCACGCCCAGCCCGGTCAGCACGCCGCCCTTGACCACGTTGTCGGTACGGCTGCCGCACGGGCGCGAGGCGATCGCCAGTCCGGCGCCGGCCAGCACCATCACGACCACCAGCGAAGCCAGCGTCATGAACAGTCCGAACTCGCGGTGCGTCGGGGTCTGGTAGGCCACCATGCCGATGAAATGCATCGACCAGACCGCGCCGCCGCCCAGCGCCACGCTGGCGCACAACAGCCGGTCCACGTCCAGGCGGCCGTCGGGCATGCGCACGCGCCGCGACCAGCGCAGGCCCACGTAGGCGCCGCAGACAGAGATCAGGAACGACAGGCCCACCATCGGCCAGTCATAGGCAAACGGCACCAGGGCGCCGGAAACAGGCTGGAAACCGACAAACATGACCCCACCTCCTCGTTTTGACTGCGACTGAAGGGCGCACGCGCATGCCGGGCATTGCTTCCGGCAGCCGGCCTGGGACGCGGTGGTCCCGTGCCGAGTATGCAGGGGGCCGCAACCGGAGGGGAATAACTCATTCAGGTAAAGAGCACGGCGCTGTGCCGGCCGTGTGTCCTTGTAGCTGCCTCCGGGCAGGAATAGACTGGGCGGATTTCCCCATGCGCGACGCCTCATGAAGCCAGACGCCAGACTGACCACCGGCCCGATCGGCCGCACCCTGCTGCTGTTCTCGCTGCCGGTGCTCGGCAGCAACATCCTGCAGTCGCTGAACGCCTCGATCAATTCGGTCTGGGTCGGCCGCTTCCTGGGCGAGGCCGCGCTGACGGCAACCTCCAACGCCAACATCATTCTGTTCTTCCTGCTGGGCGTGGTGTTCGGTATCAGCATGGCCAACACCATCATGATCGGACAGGCCGTGGGCGCGCGCGACCTGGACGAGGCGCGTCGCGTGGTCGGCACCAGCACCACCTTCTTTGTCGGGCTGTCGGTGCTGGCCTCGGCGCTGGGCTATTTCTATACGCCGGCCATCCTCGCGGCGATGCACACGCCGGAAGACGCCGCGCCGCTGGCGGTGAGCTACCTGCGCATCATCTTCCTGGCGCTGCCATTCATGTACTTCTACAACTTCGTGATGATGACGCTGCGCGGCGCGGGCGATTCGCGCACGCCGTTCTGGTTCATGCTGTTGTCGGTGGTGCTGGACGTGGCGCTCAACCCGGTGCTGATCTTCGGTATGGGCCCGGTCCCGCCGCTGGGTATCGCGGGCTCGGCGCTGGCCACGCTGATGGCACAGCTGGCGAGCCTGGCGGCGATGATGGTGCTGCTGTACCGGCGCCACCATTTCCTGCTGCTGCACCGTGGCCAGCTTGCACTGCTGCGGCCTGATCCGGCAATCCTGCGGGCGCTGGTGGTCAAGGGCTTGCCGATGGGCCTGCAGATGGTGGTGATCTCGTCGTCGGCGATCGTGATGATGGCGCTGGTCAATGCCTATGGCTCGCAGACCACCGCCGCCTACGGCGTGGCCTCGCAGCTGTGGACCTATGTGCAGATGCCCGCGCTGGCGGTAGGCGCGAGCGTGTCATCGATGGTGGCGCAGAACGTCGGCGCCGGACTGTGGCAGCGGGTGTCGCGCATCACGCGCGTGGGGCTGCTGATCAATGTGGTGATGACCGGTGCGCTGGTCGCGCTGATCTATCTGTTCAACCGGCATTCGCTGGGGCTGTTCCTGGGCACTGACGGCGTCGCCATCGGCATCGCGCAGCATATCAACGTGGTGGTGCTGTGGTCGTTCATCCTGTTTGGCTTCACCATCGTCATCTTCGGCACGGTGCGCGCCACCGGCGCGGTGATGGCGCCGCTGGTGATCCTGTTCCTGTCGATGTGGGTGATCCGGCTGCCGTTCGCGTGGTTGCTGGGACCGCGCATCGGCGCCGAGGCGATCTGGTGGAGCTTTCCGCTGGGCTCGGTGGTGTCGCTGGTGCTGGCGGCCGGCTACTACCGCTTCGGCAACTGGCGCCGCAGCCATATCCTGCCCACCGTGCCGCACCCGGCGCAAGCCGTGGGGCAGGCGCCCGATACCAGCATGGGAGCGCCCTGCGAAGACGCGGGCGAGGTCGTCGAGGAGACCGCCTCTGCAACGCCCGAGCCCGCAGTCGTGCGCTGAGCTGCAGCGGCCCGCGATCGTGCCGCCGGCTTTGAAAGCCATTCGAAAGATCGGTGTGTCATCGTGTCATCGCTGGCACTCCCGCCCAGCGCACGTGTCGCCTGCCTGGCCAGAGCAGGCGCGCATCCTTCCGGCCGCGCCTTGCCTTGATGCAAGTGCGCGTGCCGTCTTGTTCGCCTGACATTCCCGTCGACTTTTCTTCCGGATTCTTCATCGAAAAATACATCACGTTGTGATGTATTTTTTTCATGAATAGGCTGGATTTGCCCTTGTTTCCAAGGGGTATCGGTGAATACCCCTAAACCAAGACAAATGAAAGGCACCTGAAAGATCACGTCTCTAAGGTTCGGGTCAACCGTCGGGGAGCATGCGCGCCGCATGCCTTGCCGCTCGAGCCAGTGCGTCCCCGGCATGGCATTTCGTGAACTTTGAGGAGAATCGTTTTGCGCATACGCAGCCAAAAGGACTTTGCCTCCGGCCTGATGTTCGTTCTGGTCGGTCTGGGCTTTTCCTGGGTCGCTCGCGGCTATTCCATGGGAACGGCCGCGAAGATGGGACCCGGATATTTTCCATTCCTGCTGGGACTGGTGCTGGCAGTGCTGGGGGCGGTGGTGCTGCTGTCCTCGCTGTCGCCCAAGGGCGAGGAAGACCATCTGGCGCGCTGGGACCTGAAGACGCTGCTGTGGATCCTCGGTTCGGTGGTGCTGTTCGGCCTGCTGCTCAAGCCGCTGGGCATGGTGCTGTCGGTGTTCGTGCTGGTGATGGTGTCGTCGATGGCCAGCCATGAATTCAGCTGGAAGGGCGCGCTGCTCAACGCCGTGGTGCTGGTGCTGATCAGCCTTGGCGCATTCGTCTACGGCATCAACCTGCAGATGCCGGTGTGGCCGGCCTTTATCACCGGTTAAGGAGCGCCGACCATGGAATTGTTTGATCACCTTGCGCTGGGCTTTTCCACGGCCCTGTCGCTGCAGAACCTGGCCTACGCCTTCCTGGGCTGCGTGCTGGGTACCCTGATCGGCGTGCTGCCGGGCCTGGGGCCGCTGGCCACCATCGCCATGCTGCTGCCGATCACCTACACGCTGCCGCCGGTGGCCGCGCTGATCATGCTGGCCGGCATCTACTACGGCGCCCAGTACGGCGGTTCGACCACCGCCATCCTGGTCAACCTGCCTGGCGAATCGTCATCGGTGGTGACCACCATCGACGGCTACCAGATGGCAAGGCGAGGACGAGCGGGGGTGGCGCTGGCCACCGCCGGCCTGGGCTCGTTCTTTGCCGGCTGCGTGGCCACCCTGATCCTGGCAGCCTTTGCCACGCCGCTGTCTGAACTGGCGTTCAAGTTCGGCCCTGCCGAATACTTCTCGCTGATGGTGCTGGGCCTGATCGGCGCCGTGGTGCTGGCCTCGGGGTCGCTGCCCAAGGCGATCTCGATGATCGTGCTGGGGCTGTTGCTGGGCCTGATCGGCACCGACGTGAACTCGGGCGCGGCGCGCTTCTCATTCGATGTGCCGGAACTGACCGATGGCATCGACTTCGTGGCGCTGGCCATGGGCATGTTCGGCTTTGCCGAGATCATCGCCAACCTGGAGCAGAAGGAAGCGCGCGAGACCTTCACCAACCGCGTGACCAACCTGTTCCCGACCAGGGAAGACTTCAGGCGCATGATCCCGGCTGTGCTGCGCGGCACCGCGCTGGGCTCCGCGCTTGGCATCCTGCCCGGTGGTGGCGCGGCGCTGGCCTCGTTCGCGGCGTACTCGCTGGAGAAGAAGACCTCCAAGTACGCACATGAATTCGGCAAGGGCGCGATCGAAGGCGTGGCAGGTCCGGAGTCTGCCAACAACGCCGCGGCACAAACCTCGTTCATCCCGCTGCTGACGCTGGGCATTCCGCCCAACGCGGTGATGGCGCTGATGGTGGGTGCGATGACCATCCACAACATCCAGCCCGGCCCGCAGGTGATGACCAGCAACCCGGCGCTGTTCTGGGGCCTGATCGCCTCGATGTGGATCGGCAACCTGATGCTGATCATCCTGAACCTGCCGATGATCGGCATCTGGGTGAAGCTGCTGACCGTGCCGTACCGCTTCCTGTACCCGGCGATCCTGGTGTTCTGCGGCATTGGCGTGTACTCAGTCAACAACCAGACCTTCGACGTGTTCATGGCCGCCGGCTTTGGCATCATCGGCTACCTGTTCCTGAAGCTGCGCTGCGAACCCGCTCCGCTGCTGCTGGGCTTCGTGCTGGGGCCGATGATGGAAGAGAACTTCCGCCGCACGCTGCTGCTGTCGCGTGGTGACTTCACCGTGTTCGTGACCCGGCCGCTGTCGGTCGGACTGCTGATCGCAGCCGCTGCCCTGGTTGCAGTAGTGGCGCTGCCGTCGATCAAGGCCAAGCGCGAAGAAGCGTTCCAGGAAGAATAGCGCCACGCGCGCTCCCCGGAAGGGCGCCGGCCTGTTTGATGCCGGCCGGCGCACGCAACGCAAGCAAACGGGGTGCCTTCGCGCACCCCGTTTGCTTTCGCGGGCCGATCGCGTATCCGCCCGCCATCAAGACCAGAGAGCGCCCGACTGCGGCAGCAGTCATGGGCTGCGCATGATGATCAGGATTCCCGCACCATCGGGTGCGCCGACAGCGCCCATGAAACCGCCCATCTTTGACCGGCTTTTCTCACGCATCCATGTGCTCAAGCTTGTGCAGTCGAGCCCGTCCACGGTCCTGAGCCTGGTCGACCGGCTGCGCGAGCGCGGCATCGACAAGAATATCCGCTCGTTGCGGCCGATCCTGCGCAGCCTGATGATGGCGCGGGCCATTACTGCCGAGCTGGTTGAAGGCTGTGGCCGCGTCTATTGCATCACCGAGCAGGGGCGGGCGGAGCTGGAGGCTTATATGTCGCACCTGGCGGTGCTGAAGGCGGAGCTGGAGCCGGGGGCAGAAGAGTAGGGGCAGTCAGCTGCCACCCGTCAGACAAAAAAGGCCGGCCCATCGGACCGGCCTTCTGCATGCTGCCCGCCTGCCGCAGGCAGCTGCAAGCACGCTGTTACTGCGTTACGAGTTCAAGACCAGCTTGCGACTCATCATCGCCGCGTGCCACCAGCACCTTGATCTTGTTCGGCGTCAGGCCGGCAATGCCATCCACCGGGATCGTGGTGATCAGCCAGTCAGCGTTGTTGGCCAGGGTCAGTGCGCCGGAATCGAAGATCACGGTCTTGGTCCCCGCGGTGGTGATGCGCAGGCGGTAGGTGGTGTTGCCATCCACGTCGATCGAGTCGGTGCCCGAGGCTGGCACAGCCTGCTTGTAGCCCACGTTGGCGAAGGTCGGGCCCACCGAGTTCAGGTCGATGGCCGGCAAGGTCAGGTAGATGTCAATGTTCTGCGCATTGAACGAGGCGTTCAGGCTGCGCACGCGTGCCTTGTGCGACAGCAGGCCCTTCTCGAACGGATCGTCGATCGTCAGCGTTTCAGCGGAGCTCGCACCCGGCAGCGCGACCACGGTGTATTTGTGGCCGGTGGCGGCGGTCAGGGTGGCGCGGCCCAGTTCCGTCTGCGTGCCAGCCGTGTTGAAGGAGATCAGCTGGTTGCCGGTTTCGACATTGAAGTAGGTCGAGACGAACTTGTAAGGCTTGTTCACGAAGCTGGTCAGGGTGCCGTTCTGCAGCACGTCGACGTTCGGGCCGCCGGTGATGGCGTGGATCACGCGGATCGTCGGCTTGCTCAGCCCGATGCGGTCGTCGATGCCGTCATCACCGCCGCCGCAGCCAGTCAGGACTGCAGTGGCAGCTAACGCGAGGCCGATAAACAGGGTCTTGGATCGGAACATGGGTCACCTCTTGCTGTTGGAGGAGTCAGAGACGATCTGGCCCATGCCCGCGCGGGGGCGCGCCGGTCGCGTGGCCAGTTGGCTGTCTGTTGTTGCAGGCGCAGCGATTGCACCTGTCGTGATGCAACGATAGGTATCAACCCAGGGGCGAGACAGGCGCGGGGCTCCGAATCGCATGTCGGACAATTCCGACAAGCGGTGACGCGTGCGTGCGTGGCGGGGCCGGCCAGGCCCGCAGGTGCGGGGCCTGGCGGGACGTTGGCCGGGCTGGTGGCCCGGTTGGCCGGTGGCCGCCAGTGTGTAACTGGTTGTTGCGGCTGTGCTGCTGCAGTGACTCAGCCTTGCGCCATCATCACCTGGTTGCGGCCATTGCGCTTGGCCTGGTAGAGGCCTGCATCAGCGGCTTCCACTACCTGGTTCGGCGCCTGGTCAGGCTGGGGCACCAGCACGGCGCCGCCGATGCTGACGGTGACGCAGTCGGCGGTGGGGGAGCCGCCGTGGGCAATGGCCAGCCCCTGCACTGCGCGCCGCACCTTTTCGGCCAGCAGCCGCACGCCGCCCGGCGAGGTCGCCGGCAGCACCATGGCGAATTCCTCTCCGCCAAAACGCGCGGGCAGGTCGGTGGGGCGCACGCAATTGTCGCGGATCACGGCGGCCACGCGGCGCAGCACCTCGTCTCCGGCGACGTGGCCGTAGGTGTCGTTGTAGGCCTTGAACGCGTCGACGTCGATCATCAGCAGCGCCACCTGGGTTTGCTCGCGCAGCGCGCGGCGCCATTCCGCGCCGAGGTATTCATCGAAATAGCGCCGGTTGGACAAGCCGGTCAGGCCGTCTGAATTGGTCAGCCGCTGCAGCTCCAGGTTGGTTTCCAGCAGTTGTTGCTGGCTTTGCCGCAGCGCGCGATAGGCTTCGTCGCGCTGCAGCTGGTTCAGGTAGGAGCGCGAGTGGTAGCGGATGCGCGCAATCAGCTCGATGCTGTCGGGCAGCTTGACCAGGTAGTCGTTGGCGCCGGAGGCAAATGCCGCGCCCTTGGTCGCGGCATCTTCCTTGGTCGAAAGCACGATGATGGGGATGTCGCGCGTGGCGGGGTTCTCGCGATAGCGCTGCACCAGCGTCAGGCCGTCCACGCCCGGCATCACCAGGTCCTGCAGGATCACGGTGGGCTTGGTGCGCTGCGCCACCGCCACGGCCTCGTCGGGCTGCGCGCAGTAGTGGAAGTCGATGTCGGCTTCGGTGGAGAGCGCGCGGCGCACCGCTTCGCCGACCATGGCCTGGTCGTCCACCAGCAGCACCATGGCAAGGTAGTCCTTGTCGGCCGCAGGCGCTGCGGGTCGGTTGGGTAATTCGGGTTGCATGTTCAGTTCCTGGGTGTCACGGTCCCGGTGCCGGCCGCGACGTATTGCATCGGGTCAAAGCGGCACGGTGCCGCCGCATGCCTGCACCAGCCGCGGCGCAATGCGCGGCAGCGGCAGGATCTCCGCGGCCGCGCCCATGGCTGCGGCGGCCTTGGGCATACCGTACACGGCGCTGGTGGCGCGATCCTGGGCGATGGTCAGGAAGCCGCGCTCGCGCATCGCCTTCAGCCCCAGCGCGCCGTCGCGGCCCATGCCGGTGAGCAGCACGCCGATCACGTCGCCGCGCCAGTGCTCCACCACGCTTTCAAAGAACACATCGATGGAGGGGCGGTACAGGTAGTCGCAGGGCTGTTCGGAGTAGGCCATGCGCGTGGGGCTGGCCAGGCGCAGGTGGTCGTTGGTGCCGGCCAGCAGCACCGTGCCGGCCTGGGGCGCGTCGCCGGCGCGGGCAATGCGCACCGGCAGCTTGCACTGTCCGTCGAGCCAGTCGGCCATGCCGGCGGCAAAGGCTTCGTCCACATGCTGCACGGTGACCACCGCGGCGCCGAAGTCCGCCGGCAGCGCGCCCAGCAGCGTGGCCAGCGCGGCCGGGCCGCCGGCCGAGGCGCCGATCGCCACCAGCCGTGGTGCGGCCACTGCGCGCGGCGCTGCCGTCAGCCTATGCTGCGGGGCCACGCGGCCGGCCAGCAGGCGGCCGATATTGCGCAGCTTGCGCAGCAGCGGCCCGGCGGCAAGCTGGGCGTCGGGCTCGACCAGCGTGGGGGTGTCGACCGCGTCGATGGCGCCGTGGCCCATTGCGTCGAACACCTGCGAGGCATTGCGGCCCAGGTCCATGGTCACCACCACGATGGCGCAGGGGGTGGCGGACATGATGCGCCGGGTCGCCTCGACGCCGTCCATGACCGGCATCAGCAGGTCCATCAGGATCAGGTCCGGGGTCTGGCGCGCGGCCATCTGCACCGCCTGTTCGCCGTCGCCGGCGACCCAGGCGATCTCGAACGACGGATCCAGCGCAAGCGCGCGGCGCAGCGCGGCTACCGCAAGCGCCGAGTCATTGACGATGCCGATCTTCATGGGCGTGCCTCGCCGATCAGGTCATGGACCGCGTCGAGCAACGCGGCGTCGTGGAAACTGCCCTTGGCCAGATAATAGTCCGCGCCGGCCTCGAGCCCGCGCTGGCGGTCCTGTTCGCGGTCCTTGTACGACACCACCATCACCGGCAGCTGCCGCAGCGCGGCGTCCTGCCGGATCCGGCGCACCAGCTCGATGCCGTCCATGCGCGGCATGTCGATATCGGTGATGACCAGGTCGAAGGGCTCGGCGCGCAGCACATTCCAGCCGTCCATGCCGTCGACCGCCACCGCCACGTCATAGCCGCGCCCGGCCAGCAGCTTGCGCTGCAGCTCGCGCACGGTGAGCGAGTCATCCACCACCAGCACGCGCCGCGCGCGCGCCTGGACGCTGGCCACGGCCGCCTGCCGCACGCCTTCGATGCGGCCCTCGGAGACCAGCTTCTCGACCGAGCGGATCACGTCCTCGACATCGAAGATCAGCACCGGCGTGCCGTCGTCGGTGAGGCTGCCGGCGGCGATGTCGCGGACCTTGCCCAGTGCCGCCGGCAGCGGCTGCACCACCAGCAGGCGCTCGCCCAGCATGCGGTCGACGGCAATGCCATAGATGCGCTCGGCCTCGCCGATGACCACCACTGGCACTTGCGCGTGCGCATTGGCAGCGTCAGCCTCGGGGCGTTGCAGCACCTGCGCCGCGCTGACCAGCCCGATGGCGCGGCCTTCGTGGCGGAAATGCTGGTGCCCTTCGGTCTGCTCGATCTCGCTGCGCGCCACCGAGGCCGCGCGCAGCACGCGGCCCAGCGGGAAGGCATAGGCTTCGCCCGCGACCTCCACCAGCAGAGCGCGCACCACCGACAGCGTCAGTGGCAACTCCATCCGGAAGTGCAGGCCCTGGCCCGGCTGCTGCGTCAGGCGCAGGCTGCCACGCACGCGGCGCACCATCTCCTGCACGGCATCGAGGCCCACGCCGCGGCCGGAGACCTCGGAGACCGAGTCGCGCATGCTGAAACCCGGCAGCAGCAGGAAGTCGAGCAGCTCTGCCTGCGACAGCCGTGCCGCGGTCTCTGCGGACGCCAGCCGCCGCCGCACGATGGCGTGGCGCAGGGCTTCCAGGTCGACGCCGGCGCCGTCGTCGAAGATTTCGATCACCAGGCGGCCCGCGTTGTGGCGCGCCTGCAGCGTGACGCGGCCTTCCGCCGGCTTGCCCTGCGCCGCGCGCACCTCGGGCGCTTCGATGCCGTGGTCCACCGCGTTGCGCAGCAGGTGCGCCAGCGGCGCGTCCAGTGCTTCCAGGATATCGCGGTCCACCTGGGTGCCGGCGCCGATCAGGTCCAGGTGCACCGGCTTGCCGAGCGCGCGCCCGAGGTCGCGCACCATGCGCGCATAGCCGGTCAGCGCGTCCGCCAGCGGGCGCATGCGCGAGGCCAGCGCGCTGTCATAGAGCCGGCGCGCCAGCCGCGTGGCGCGGTGATCGTACTGTTCGAACTCTTCCAGCCGCGCGGCCAGCTGATCGTGGCTTTCGTCCAGCAGCTGGCGCAGTTCTGCCAGCGCGGTGTGCGCAGCCGCGCCCGCGTTGCCGTCCTGCAAGGCTTGCTGCAGCGCATCGACGGCGCGCAGTGCGCGTGCCTGTTGCCGCCTTGCCTTCTGCAGCGAGGTGCCGAAGGGGCGCAGCCAGTGCGACTCGACCATGGCCTCGCCGGACAGCGCCAGCAACTGGTCAAGCGCGTCGGCATTCACGCGCAGCATGCGCTCCTGTGTGTCGTCTGCCGGTGCCGGCGGCGCCGGTATCGCGGGCGCTGGTTCCGGTAACGGGGCCGGCGCTGGCTGTGCCTGCACGACCGGCGCCGCGGCACCGCCATCGACCGTGCCCAGCCGCTGCACCACTGCATCGATCTCGGCGCGGCCCGCGTGCTCGGCCCAGCCCGGATTGCCGCCGGGCGGATGGCCGATGCGCAGCAGCAGGTCGGTGCCTTGCAGCAGCGCGTCGATATGCGCGGCGGTCAGCGGCATGCCGCCCTGTGCGGCGACCAGGCAGTCTTCCATGGCGTGTGCTACGCGCACGCCGCCATCGAGCCCGACGATGCGGGCCGCGCCCTTGAGCGAGTGGGCGGCACGCATGCAGGCTTCGAGCTGCTCGGCGGCTGCCGGGTTGCGCTCCAGCGCCAGCAGGCCGGCATTGAGGACTTCGGCCTGGGCATCGGCCTCGAGCGCGAACAGTTCCAGCAGCGAGGCGTCGCGCAGTTGCTCGGAATTCATGCCAGGCTCCTGGCCAGCGCCTGGCGTACCAGTGCGGCATCGAGCAGCCCGACGCTGCGGCCCTGGTCGAGGAACAGCGCCTGCGTGTAGCGCGCCGAGGCCCGCGCAAGGGTGGCGGGCAGCGGCTGCAGCGCGGGCTGCGGCACGCGGGCGATGCCAGACACCTCGGCCACCGGCAGCGCGATCGCGGCGCGGCCCTGCCCGAGGATCAGGAAACGGCTGCCGCTGGCACTTTCACCGGCGCCCGCGTCGAACAGCCGGGCCAGCGACAGGCAGGCCAGCAGGTTGCCGCGCACCGCGGCCAGCCCCAGCACGGCGGCATCGCGCCGGTGCGGCAGCGAATGGATCGGGCAGGGGGCGGTGACTTCGCTCAGCGCTGCGGTTGGCAAGGCCAGCCACTCATCGCCGATGCGGAACACCAGGCAGGCCAGCGCGGTGCCGCGTTCTGCCGGCAAGGCCCCGTCATCGTCGGTGAACGTGGCGGCATCGGGCAGTGCCTCCGGCATTACGTCCAGCCGTTGCGCGTCCAGCAGCATGGCCGCGGCCCGGGCGTAGGTGGGGCAGTTGCGGCAGTGCGCGTGCTCGGCCAGGGCGGGGCACGAGCCGTCGCCGCGCACGCCGATGCGCCGCCAGCAGTCGTCGACGTTTTCGGTGCGCCGGAGAATGCCTGGGGACTCAGCCATGGTGCTTGCGGGTGTGGCGTTGCGCGCGCTGGCGCAGGTGCATGGCGCCAGCGTGATCGCCTTCGGTATCGAGCAGCGCGGCCAGGTGGTACAGGCTTTCCTGGTGCGCCGGGTCCAGGTACAGCGCCTTGCGGTAGGCGGCATGGGCCTGCGCGGCGCGGCCCGCGGCGTCGTGCAGCACACCCAGCATGCAATAGGCGTCGGCGTTGGCATCCGCGGTGCGCTCGAGCAGCGCCAGGCAGGCTGCGGTGGCAGCCTCCAGCTCGCCGCGGTCGGCCTGGGCGGCAATGGCAGCCAGCGCGGCGCGCTGATCGTTGCCAGGCGCGGGCGCTGCGGGCCGCAGGGGCGGGGGCGTGACCGGGACCGGCCGCATCGAGGCAGGCGGCCGCGGCAGCCGTGGCGGTGCGGCCATGCGCGGCGGCTGGGCCGCGTGCACGGGCGCACGCGGCGCCGCCCTGGCGGCGGGCACGGCGGACGGCTTGCGGAAGGCAAAGGTCAGCGGCAGGCCGACCGGCTCCAGGCCCTGCGCGCTCAGCACGCTGGCCTCGGCCGGCCCGACAAAGAGAATGCCGTCGGCAGCGGCCAGCCGCGCCAGCGTCTGCACCGCATGCCGCTGCCCCGGCGCGTCGAAGTAGATCAGCAGGTTGCGGCAGAACACGAAGTCATAGGGCCGCTCGCCGGCCAGCAGGCCGGGATCGACCAGGTTGCCCTGCAGCAGCCGCACCTGTGCGCGCACGCGTGCATCCAGCACATAGCCGCTGGGCGTGGCCGTGAAATAGCGGTCGCGGAAATCCAGCGGCGCGCTGCGAAACGCGTTTGCGCCGTATTCGCCCTGGCGTGCGCGGGCCAGCGCGCGGGCGCTGATGTCCACCGCATCGATGGCAAAGCGGCCCGCCGGCACGCCCGCATCGAGCATGGCCATGGCGATCGAGTAGGGCTCTTCGCCGGTGGAGCAGGGCAGGCTCAGCACGCGCAGGGTGCGCCTGCCGTCGGCAAAGGCGCGCTCGGCGGCAAGGCGGCCCAGCGCCAGCAGTGCTTCGCGATGCCGGAAGAACCAGGTCTCGGGCACCACCACGGCCTCGATCAGGGCCTGGAATTCATCGGCGGTGCCGTGCAGCAAGTCCCAGTAGGCCTGGGTGTCCGGCGCCTGCCGTGCCTGCTGGCGCTCACGCACGGCGCGTGCTACCGCGCCGGTGCCGATGGCGCCGGCGTCCAGGCCGATGCGGGCCTTGAGCAGGGCCTCGATGTGCGTGGCAGTGCTCATGCCGCGGCCTCCCCGGAGGTGTCGGCAAACAGCATGGCATGGACGTCGTCCGGCAGCAGGGCATCGACCCGCACCCACTGCAGCAGGCCGCGCGCGTCGTGCCGCACCGGCCCAAGGTAGCGCGGGCTGGCTCCGGCGATGCCGCCGTCGACAAACGATTTCACCGGGCAGCGCAGCGTCTGGGTGGCCGATTCCAGGCGCAGGCCCAGCAGCCGGCCGGCCTCGCCGCCATGGCGGCGGTAGTGGACCAGCACCGTGCGCGTGCTGGTGCGCAGCGCCGCCGGCACGCCGGTGGCCAGCGCCGGCAGGTCGATCACCGGCACCGGCTGGCCGCGGCGCTCCATCAGGCCCGCCACCCAGGCCGGCGCGCCGGGGATCTGCTTGAGCCGCGTGAGCGGCAGCACCTCGGCCACCTCGGCGGCATCGAGCGCATAGTGGTCAGCGCCGAGGCGGAACAGCAGGAAAAGTTTCATGGCGGCGGGGCGCAGGCCCTAGACCTTGAAGCGCGAGACGCCGCTGCGCAGGTCGTTGGCCACCAGCGTCAGTTCGTCGATCGCCTGGCTCGACTGGCGCAGCGACTCCACGGTCTGCTGCGCGGCCTCGGACAGCTGCATCAGCGCCTGGTTGATCTGCTCGGCGCCGCCGGCCTGGGCCTGCATGCCTTCATTGACCATCAGCACGCGCGGCGCCAGCGACTGCACCTGCGCGATGATCTGCGACAGCTGGTCGCCGACCTGCGTGACCTCGGACATGCCGCGGCGCACTTCCTCCGAGAACTTGTCCATGCCCATCACGCCCGCCGACACCGCCGACTGGATCTCGCGCACCATCTGCTCGATATCGTAGGTGGCCACCGCGGTCTGGTCGGCCAGGCGGCGGATCTCGGTCGCCACCACGGCAAAGCCGCGGCCGTATTCGCCGGCCTTCTCGGCCTCGATCGCGGCGTTCAGCGACAGCAGGTTGGTCTGGTCGGCCACCTTGGCGATGGTGGTCACGACCTGGTTGATATTGCTGGCCTTTTCGTTGAGCGTGGCCAGCTTGGCATTGACCGAGCCGGCGGCGTCCATCACATGCTGCATGGTGCCTTCCATGCGCGACAGCCCGACCTGGCCGGTGCCGGCCAGCCCGGCCGCCTGCTCGGCGGCGCTGGAGACTTCATGGATGGTGCGCACCAGGTCGCGCGCGGTGGCCGAGATCTCGCGCGAGGTCGCGCCGATCTGGGTCGTGGTGGCGGCGGTCTCGGTGGCGGTGGCCTGTTGCTGGCGCGCCGTCGCGGCGATCTCGTTGACCGAGGTGGTGACCTGGATCGCGGTGCGCTGCGCCTGGCCCACCAGCGAGGTCAGCTCTCCCGTCATCTGGTTGAAACCTGCCTCCACTTCCTGGAATTCGTCCTTGCGGCGCAGCGCCATGCGCAGGCGCAGGTCGCCGCCGCGGATGCCGGACAGCAGGTTGACGATCGACTGCATCGGCACTGTGATCGCGCGCAGCAGCAGGTAGCCGCAGACGATGGCGACCACCAGGGCCACGATCAGTGCCGCTTCGATGCCGATCTTGGCGGCATTGACGGCGTCGTCGATGCCGCGCGCCGCCCGCGCATTGACCGCGCTGTTGTCGTCCACCAGGTGCTGGGCGGCCTTGCGCGCCTCGATCCAGCGGTCATGCACGGTGCCGCGCAACGCGGCTGAGGCGGCGGCGCCGTTCCACTCGCCCGTCCGGGTCAGGATCTGGGCTGCCTGTTCGTATTGCGCGCGCACGTCCCGATAGGCCCTGAAGGCGGCGCGGTCTTCGTCGCGCGTGATCGAGGTCTCGTACTGCTGCTCGACCTTGTCGAGCCGGCTTGCGGCGTCCTGGCCCTGTTGCTGGAAGCTGCGCCGCTCGGCCTCGTCGGCGGCATTGATGGTCTGCCACGCCAGCACGTAGCGCTCGCCCCAGATGCCGCGGATGCCGGTACTGTGGTTCAGTCCGGGCAGCGCGTCCTTCAGCATCAGCGTGGTTTCGCGCTCAATGGCGCTCAGGCGGGTGTAGGAGACAACGCCCATCAGCGCCATGACAAGCAGGATCAGCGAAAAGCTTGCCAGGATGCGCGTGCGGATGGTCCATTCGTTCACGGTGTGGTCCCGGTGATGTTCTTGTTCAGGAGCGGCCATTCCCCGCAAAGCCGCCTCAGGGGCTCCTCTCGGGGTAGCAAGGGGCGGCGCGGCGGCGGCGGGCGGCCTCGACGCGCGGTAGGGTACTGTAAGCCGGGACCCGATTCAACGCGCAATGCGGCGCCGTTGCGCGGGTGCATAGCCATTCCCGCCACAATCGGAACTGCTTGATTTTTTCCAAGTTTTCGTCACACTTGCTAAATTGCTAGCGGGTAACAATGTCGACAATTACAGATGGGGCAGGGATGGTGGCCAAGTCGGGGGCGAAGGCGACTGGCGCCTCGCCAGGCTCGGATCTCGATCCGCTGACCGGCGTTGACAATCGCCAGGGATTTCTGAAGCGGCTGGAGGCACGCCTGCAGAGCGAGGCGGTGCCCCGCTGTGCTTTGCTGTTGATCGGCATTGACGATTTCCGCGCCTTCAACGACATGCACGGGCATGCCGAAGGCGACCTGATCCTGCAGCGCGTGGCCCGCCGCCTGCGCGACGCCTCGCCGCGCGACGCTGCCATCGGCCGCATTGGCAGCGACGAGTTCGGTGTGCTGCTTCCCTCCATTGCGGATCCCACGCTGGTGCGCCATGTCGGCGCGGCGATCCTCTCGATGCTGTCCTCCCCGCATGAGAACGCGGGTGGCCGCCACCATGTGCTGGCCAGCATCGGCGCCTGCGTGATCCCCGCCGCCGGCGAACAGGGGTCAGACGTGCTGGCCGCGGCCAGCCTGGCGCTGGCCCGCGCCAAGCACGACGGCGGCCGCACCATCCGCTTCTTCAAGCCGCAGATGCGCTCGGACGTGACCACGCGGCTGTCGCTGGTGCAGGCGTTGCACGAAGCCTATGCCCAGCGCCAGTTCGAGCTGCTGTACCAGCCGCAGGTCGACCTGCGCGACGGCCGCGTGCACGGTGCCGAGGCGCTGATGCGCTGGCGCCATCCGACCCGCGGCCTGCTGGCGCCGGCCGCCTTCATCGACGCGCTGGCCGGCAGCAGCATCGCCAGCGATGTCGGCATGTGGCTGCTGCAGACCGCCTGCGCCCAGGCGCGCGCGTGGTCGCTGGCCTTTCCCCAGCCGCCGCGGGTGGCGATCAACCTGTTCGCGGCCCAGCTGTCCGAAAGCCGGCTGCTGACCGAGGTGCGCCACGTGCTGCGCGCGCTGGAACTGGCCCCGGACTGCCTGGAGATCGAGATCACCGAAACCATCGCGCTGCAGCAGGGCGACGAGGTCGCGGACCAGCTGCAGGCGCTGCGCCGCGACGGCGTGACGCTGACTTGCGATGACTTCGGCACCGGCTATGCCTCGCTCAGCTTCCTGAAGTCGTTCCCGGTGGACCGGCTCAAGATCGACCAGTCCTTTATCCGCAACGTGACCGAAGACCCGGTCGATGCCGCAATCGTGCGCTCGGTGATCAACGTGGGCGCAAGCCTGCACATTGGCGTGGTCGCAGAAGGCGTGGAAACGCCCGAGCAGCGCGACTTCCTGCTGGCCAACGGCTGCCATGAGGCGCAGGGCTACCTGTACGGCCGCCCGATGCCGGCCGAGCGCCTGACCGAAATGCTGCGCCAGCAGTCCGGCCGCTGAGCCGCTTCCGCCGCCGTTTTGCCCCCCGCCCTGTCAGGGAAGTTGTTTCCACCTTTGACGGCGAGCCTGCTCGTCCCGGGCACCCGCTGACCCCCCGCC